>NZ_JAUBRK010000165.1:0-1937 GCF_036701825.1 Microcoleus sp. MOSTC5
TGGTGATGCACGGGTTTGTCGGGTGAGGTTCGAGGGTCGCCCCTCTCCCCTCCCCTAAGAACGCAGCATGAGAGTTTCCAACTCACTGCGCTCAAGCCTTACTTCCAGCGAGATTTGACTTGGGTTTTATGTACCTGCTTGTGGCACGGGTTGTGCAAATGCTGAAGATTTTCCGTGTCGTCGGTTCCACCTTCAGTAACAGGTACTATATGGTGGGTTTCGATTTCCTCCCCATTGAATAGGGGTTCGCCACATTTCGGACATTTCCAATCTTGGTTTTCTGCTATTGTATAAAGCTTAGTTCCTTTATCGAAGCGAGTTTTTCCAAGCTTCTGGTGGCGCTTGTCCCAATACTCTTTTAACGAGGGGTCATCTGGGCTAGCGTCACCTTTAACCTTTATATGACGTTCGATAGGCGTGTACGCGATTTGGTACAGGACAAGTTCCTTGTCTTTCCCTCGTCGGTCGCTTGTGGTACAAGCAAACATCCATCTATTGCCTTTAATAGTCTTGAAGTAGCGGTTGCGAACCCATGAAGTATTCTTGTTGGGGTGTCTACGCTTTGCCCAACGCCAAAGGTATTGCCACAATCTATAGGAGATGTAGCTGAAGGTTTCTTTGCTTACTACACCTTTGTAGTAGTTAGCAAAACCTCTGAGAATTGGATTGAGCTTTCTAATTAAAACTTCCTGTTCTACACCATTGAGGTTTTTGATTTCTTTACCTAACCGTTTACAGAAGGTTAGTACCTTCTTTTTCGACGGCTTGATTAAGAGTTTTCCATCATAGTGCCGGGAGTTGAACCCCAGGAAGTTGAAGCCATCTTCCATTGACGTGATAACTGTTTTCTCAGTGCTTAACTCAAGACCTCGTTCTAACATCCATGCCTGAATCAGGTTTTGAGCAGTTTCGAGACTAATTCTATCTCTAGCCGTAATGATAAAGTCATCGGCGTATCGAACCACACCAAGTTTTGGGTTGGTGGCTTTTATGTAAGTTTCCAAGCCATGCAAACCAATATTGGCTAGTAGGGGTGAGATTACTCCCCCTTGTGGTGTGCCTTGTTCTGTCAGGTTGATTTTCCCTTGGAACACAAAACCCGCTTTTAACCATCCTTTAATTAGCTCCCTTTTGGGGAAATTGCTTATCATGTTCAGAATGGATTCATGGGCGATGTTGTCGAAGAATCCCTTGATATCGGCTTCTAAAACCCATTTGTGTCCGCCTGCTCTGCCAGACCCTACCTTGTTAAAGCATTGTCCGATAGCATCTTGACAGCTTCTTCCCGGTCGGAATCCGTAGGAGTGTTGTTCAAATACGGCTTCCCATTCGAGTTCTAGTGAGTTTTTTACTCTTGCCTGTTCGATTCTGTCACGCACGGTTGGGATACCGAGCGGTCGTTTCTTGCCGTTAGGTTTTGGTATTTCCACCCTCCGAGCCGGTTTGAGGTTTCCCCCATTCCAGTTATTTACCAGAATCACTCGCTGCTGAGGGGTATTGACAATTTCTTTATCAATTCCTGCCGTTGACTTGCCTTGATTTGTCTGAGTGATACGTCGAACTGACAATAGTAAATTTGCGTAGCTTCGTAGCATCAACTTCTGCAAGCTTCGTAGCTTACGGAAGTTACCAAGTTTTCTCGCACGAAAGATTCTCTGACGTAGGTTTCTCACAAGCCTGTTAACCTTCTTCCAGCTAATCTGGTTCCAGTCTTCAAGCCGTTTCTTTAGTCCGTTTGTTGTCAGTGATGACACCATCTAACTTGTCCTTAGATTAAATTCCTTTGTCTCGTTTCTCCCGTATAAGACCCAGAAGAAGTCAGCTTTCCTTTCGGTCAGAGGTGACGTTAAAACCCCTATCTGGCTCATTACAAGTCAGCTTTCGCTTTTTCTTCCATCCTCTATCCCCCTAAGAGTTCTGCTTTGGTTGCCCTTGGC
>NZ_JAUBRK010000166.1:0-1890 GCF_036701825.1 Microcoleus sp. MOSTC5
ACTGGAATAAAAACTAATCCTCCTATTTTTAAAATCTTAAAGCCTCCCAAGCCTTAAGTAAACCGTATTGGCTTATAGTGCTGAAGCTAATTCATCAGAAAGCAGTAATTTTTATCGATTATCTTCCCGAGCAAAAACAATGAGCTTTTAATTTATTTATCAACGGAGTTGCAACACTTCAAGGCGACTTTCAGTAATTAATTGATAGCTATATTCCTGTTAGTAGTATTGAGATCTATCGCCCTTTTTAATTCCTTAATTGCCTCAACATGACTCGGCATATTAACACACTTGACGAGTAAACCAATATCGAGTTCTGGGAGCAATTGGGAACTTGCAATCTCTTCGTATGCTTGCTCTCAGAGAGCATACAGAGACAGTCGGCTGTTTTCCCAAAACCAGACTTCAGGGATTTGCAGCCGTTTGTAAGCCTCGAGCTTATCAATTCAGCCGCTAGTGACGACTACTTCGATCGCTAAATCTGGACGTTCTCTGTCAGCACCCAATTCGTAAGGCTTGTCTGCTTCACACTTCACCAGTCGCGATTCATTTTCTAAAGTCAGAGACTCCGTAGGGGTGAAATCGATTCCTGCGGCCATCATGTAAGTTTCTACCAACGCACCGATACGTCCCTTCGCTGTTTCGTATTTTCTTCCAGGCATTTTCTGAATCTCCAGTATCCCATCTAAAAATGACAGCCGAACCCCTGGAATATCGAGCATCGGTTCTAAGGTTTTGAATTGTTCCCAAGTTAACCCTGGAAATAGCAACTGCCGATCTAATTTCTCTTCTAATGTTGTTGCAGTCATGGCGCTCCTTAATTCCCAATCGACAATCGCAAATCTAAACTCTAAAATCGATCGCTCTGGCTCCTTGATTCCCAATTATTCAATCTAAAATCTAAAATCTAAAATCTAAAATCGATCGACCTCCCACACCTTCAAATGCCATCAGGGTCGATACCCTGACTTCTCAAGTATGCCATTAGTCGATCGGCCCTCTGGCGTTCCTCCTCGACCCTCTGGCGTTCCTGTTACACCCGTTTCGCACCCCACAGCAGCAAATTGCCATTCTCATCCCACCAACGCAACCAATAACTCGTTCTCAGAGATTTTTTACCTTCCCAAACCCCCAGAAATAAACCCATTGATTCTATCCAGAATCGCTGATTAGCATCCTGTTCTTGCAATTCGTATTCTCCAGAAGTCCAGAGTCTGTACACTTCCAACACTCCCGATTTAGGTTCAAAAATTACATAAATCGGTATTTGCAAAATTCGCTCATAAAACCGCTATTTTCCGTAAGGATATGTCGGTTTATTTGAATATTCACTACCGTCTGTATCCGATAAAAATTCGAGCACTACAGCAGGTACTTCTCCCTCAGCATTGCGCGTATAACTGCGGCGAACTTCTCCTGGTTCTGCTGGCAATACCGAGGGAACTTACACCCAATCTGGTGCTTTTACTACTGTTTTGTCATTAACTTTGGCACAGAGTCCAAAATTGGAAGCTATTAGCATTGAAGCTAGGATAAATCCTGCGAGATCCAAGGCTTCTCGGAGGGCCGCGGCTAAAAGTGGTTGGTCGATGTTTTCCACAGGACCGTCTGGTAATTTAAAGTCATCTGGCAGTTTTTCCCAAGTTATAGTATGCTGGTTTTTGGTTGCGTCCGGTTTCGATAATGTTTGCGTCATTCGGTTTTCCTTGTTTCGATAGAAAGAGTTTTTTGTTAATAGGATTTGGACAATAACTTTAATGCGTGGTGCGAAACTCGCACCTTATTAACTAGCTGTAATTGGGGTGCGTATTGCGCAGGGTAAGAGCATCTCAATCATGCTTGACAAAAGCATTTGAGAATCTGCATCATATAGTCATTGTTCATCGCAGC
>NZ_JAUBRK010000093.1:0-19408 GCF_036701825.1 Microcoleus sp. MOSTC5
GGGCTTGCACCCAAGGCGGCGTAAAGGCTCTAATCCCCTAACCCATACAGGCTAGTTTCATAGAAACGAACCGCACGAACCGTGCTTGCGAGTTTCCCCGCACACGGCTCCTCAATTGCTTGGCACTTGTCATGTGTACCTCTTTGCCCAGATTTGGGTTAGGGGATGAGTTCATAGAAGTCATCACTTCTTATTTCCCATTCTTTAGGTTCCCACATGGCGTGTAAGATATCGTGGCAGTGTTTGTGTATAGCCATCAGATTTGTGCGCTTGTTATTTTTGCGATTTTTGTCCAAATGGTGAATTTCCACAAGGCTATCTGACGTGAAATACAAACCGCAGTGCAAACATCTACCCTTTTGTTTATTCAACAGTTCGGATAGTGTTTTTGGGATTTCCGGATAGTTCCTTAATCTTTGACTCCAGTATACCCAATCTCCGTCGTAGGGACTTTGACTGCCTTTCACCTTTGTGTGTCTTTTTATTTGTGTATCTGGGTGTTCAGCTAGTTTTAGCCCATCAGGTGTGGCAAACGTCCATTTTCTTCCTTCGATTTCTCTCCAGTATTTTAGGGCGTTGCTTTCCTTTTTGCATCGACGTTTTGCCCATGCCCAAAGCTGCTTGAAGGTGATGTGACTTAGCTTGTCAAACGTTTCTTGACTTGCGACTGTGGAGAAATAATTGCACCAACCCCTGATAACTGGGTTGAGTCTGGCTATCAATGCTGCTTGCGGGGCTGCACTATGCTCTTTTATGATGGTTGCTATTTTCTTACAGTGTCCCTTCACGCTTTTCTTTGAGGAGGTGATTATGGTCTTAAATCCTAGTGGTTCCTTGTTGGTGGATTTACCAGTTTGGTATTTACCTACTGGGTGTTGTCTAATATTGAACCCAAGAAAGTCAAACCCAATATTTCCTGAGTATTCAGTCAGTGTGTGGGATATTCTTGTTTTACTAGGTTTAAGTTCCAAGCCAATGTCACTTAGCCACTCTGCTATTATTTCCTGACACCTTTGGACTATGGCAAGGTCTTCGTGTATAATCACGAAATCGTCGGCATAGCGTATGAGGCTGAGGCTCATTTGGTTTACCTTTTTCCCATATCCTGGTCTACAGGGCAAGGTAGCCGCATATTGCTTTATCCTGTTTTCCATGCCATGTAACGCGATATTGGCTAGGAGTGGACTAATCACTCCTCCTTGAGGTGTGCCTTCCTCAGTAGGACTGTAAGCTTTTTGCTTATTGGCATAATTGCTCCAGTCAATTACCCCTGCTTTTAACCATGCCCGTATTTGGCGACGAATGGTGGGGGATGTATTTAGTTTTCTGAGAAGTGCGTCGTGGCTAATTCGGTCGAAGCATTGGGCGATGTCGGCATCTAGCACGTATTTTGGCTTGTACCTAATCGCATTAAAGATTGCTCCGATTGCGTCGTGACATGACCTTCCGAGTCGGAATCCGTAGCTATTAGGCTCGAATCTTGCCTCCCATTCTGGCTCTAAGGCAGCTTTTACTAGAGCTTGGGTTGCTCTATCGTGCATTATGGGTATTCCTAACGGGCGTTTTTCCTCCTTTCCAGGCTTAGGAATCCAAACCCTTCTAGTTGGTTTTGCCTTTTGGTTTAACCTCAGTCGGTTAACAAGTTCCAGCCTTTGATTAGGAGTTAAACTCTTAACCCCATCTATTCCAGCGGTTTTCTTGCCCTGGTTATCCTGAGTTACCCGACGCACGGCTAATACCTTAGCCGACCAAGAATTAATCAAGGTCTTTTGAAGCTTGCGGACTGCTCGAACATCTCCACGTTGAGAGGCTTGGAATATGCGCTTTTGTAGCTTGAAAACTATTCGTTCGACTTTACGCCAAGGAATATCTTTCCATTCCACAGTCGTCAATCTTGACTCTGTATTAGACATATTTACTACTACTTGTTCCTACTCCCTCCAAACAATCGTGAATCTGTCAGCATATCCTCACTGTTAAGTGAGGCATTGGCTTCTGATTCAATCCTTTTCTAATACATCATCTAGCTAGCTACCTACTCAGGTATCGACCTTTTCCTGAGAGATGTATAAGAGTTACTTCGTTCCTAATGACCATTGGTTGAATCTTTAGAGTGATGCTGTCCACCGAGGTTAAGGGAAGCGCTTATTGGTCACGGCTGGAGTTGCCAATTCCCTACCTTTGCCCTTTTGGGACTCCCAGTGTATCAGCCTTATTTCACTGGTTGACATTAACGATGGTTAAGGTGCATCTTCACTTGCGTTACTCATGGATTCCTGCTAAGGTGGGATGACAGTTTAGGCTTCTGATTTACCCCTATTTGACTTCCCCGCTTCATCCTGACAGTTGCTAATTGTTCAGCATGGGGGAAGCGCTTTAACCATTGCGCTTATGGAGAGGGGCTTACACCCTCATGATCATTAAGTTGTTAAGGGTTTTATTTCAACCAAGACGAGAGGTTGAACCCTTACTCCTCGTACACTTCGAGTTTTATATCTCCATTTTTCGAGGAAACGAATCGCACCCAGCCCGTTGTTTTATATTCAACAGAGCCATGTGTTTGATGCTTCTTAAAGCGTGGGAAGCCTTTCTTCCCGGGCTTGTTTTTTTTGCAGTTGTCATAAAACCGAGCGATAGAACTCCAAGCCCGCTCAGCACAAGCTTGTCGAGCTTGGGAGTTAAGTTTGCCAGCCCAAGGGAACAATGCGGCGAGAACAGCGCAATAGGCGCTCAACTCGTACTTACCAATCCCCTTGTTGTCCAACCAGTATCTAAGGCAGCTATTGCGGACAAAGCGAGCAGTGCGAATGGCTTCATCGAGCCGCTCGTACTGCTGTGCAAATCCCTCTAGTTTTGCCTCAAAAACAAGCATACTTACGCTGATATAACTAGCGTAAGATACCACCGTTAAAGAAAGCCGTCCTAGAAGGACGGGGCTTTAAACCCATTATTTTTGGTAAGGTGGATAAGTGCTATCAGCGGTAGGTCTACAAACGGCGCGATCGAGCAGCCAGACGCAATGAAGTTAAAAGCTTTTTGCTTCCCCGGCATCGAACCACCCAAAACCAATCCCAAGTTAAACAGTTTTTTATTCAGAACTCAAAACTTAAAACTCTCTTACTGTAATCAGCCAGATGGATCGGCTGTAGCTGTCCGGCCGCAACCACCTTTATGCCCCATGACCGATCGTAATTTATGTCTTCAAATTCTCCCTCTTCTTGGCACACCGTAGCAATTGACCAAACTCTCCAGCAGCTAAGCAGCAACAAAGACGCTGGCTTGAGCAGCAAACAGGTGTCAGAACGCTTGCAGCAATACGGCCCCAACGAACTCGAAGAAACAGGAGGCCGCAGTCCGTGGTCGATTTTTGTCGATCAGTTCACCAACATCATGTTGTTGATGCTGATGGGTGTGGCCGTGATTTCAGCTTTTTTGGACATCAGGTCAAATACTTTTCCCAAAGACGCGATCGCCATTTTTGCGATCGTCATACTCAACGGCATTCTCGGCTATTTCCAAGAGCAAAGTGCTGAAAAAGCCCTCGCAGCCCTCAAAAACCTCGCTTCCCCCCTAGTTAGAGTCCTGCGGGACGGCAAAACTTCGGAAATAGCAGCCAAGGAACTCGTACCTGGAGACGTGATGCTGTTGGAGGCTGGGGTAAAAATAGCAGCAGACGCACGCTTGATCGAAACATCAAATCTGCAAGTCAGAGAATCTGCTTTGACAGGGGAAGCTCTAGCAGTCACCAAGCAAGCAGAGCTAGAACTTCCAGAAGATGCTTCCTTGGGCGATCGGCTCAACCTGATTTTTCAGGGCACAGAAGTTGTTCAGGGACGGGCCAAGGCGATCGTCACCAACACCGCAATGAAAACTGAACTGGGCAAAATTGCCGCCATGCTTCAGTCAGTAGAAAGCGAACCGACTCCGCTGCAACAGCGGATGGGCCAGTTGGGAAATGTTCTAGTCTCCGGTGCCCTAGCCTTAGTGGCAGTTGTCGTCATCGGCGGCATGATTACCTTCCAAAACGGCAGCATCGGTTTCGATACCAGCAGGTTTGAAGAACTGTTAGAAGTTTCTCTCAGCATGGCTGTGGCTGTGGTTCCCGAAGGACTCGCAGCAGTCGTGACAGTTACTCTAGCACTCGGAACTAGGCGGATGGTGAAACGAAACGCCCTGATTCGCAAACTGCCGGCCGTAGAAACTTTGGGTTCGGTAACTACCATTTGTTCTGACAAAACAGGTACTCTGACTCAAAATAAAATGGTAGTTCAGCTAGTCTCTACGGGCGACTGCACAGTCGCCGTAGCAGGCGACGGCTATGCGCCGATCGGAGATTTTACCGATCGTCTGACATCGGCCAAAATTAATAATTTAGAGGAATATCCAGAACTCGAATCTTTATTAATTGCCTGTGCAGTTTGCAACGACGCAGTATTGCAACAAGAACAGCAAGAATGGCAGATTTTAGGCGACCCCACAGAAGGAGCTCTGCTGTGTGTAGCGGGAAAAGCAGGCATTTATAAGGAAAAACAGTCTCAATTGCTGCCGCGGACGGCGGAATTTCCTTTTTCTTCCGAACGCAAACGGATGAGCGTAATTTGCGAAGTGCCGGGCCGATCGGGAAATTCGGGATTTCCCGCAGCACAAGGACAGCAGCCGAATTATTTGATGCTGACCAAAGGCTCTCCAGAGTTGACTTTGGAGCGATGCAAAGGCATTATAGTCGGCGATCGAGTACAACCTTTAACCCAGGAAATGCGCGATCGCATCCTTGTGGAAAACAACAACATGGCAAGCGGCGGTTTGCGAGTGCTCGGGTTTGCGTACAAACTCTGGGAAAACATACCGCCCGAAGGTTCTGAGGAAACCAGCGAACAAGACATGATTTGGCTGGGACTCGTCAGTATGCTGGATGCCCCGCGCCCGGAAGTGCGGGAAGCAGTGGTGAAGTGCCGCGATGCCGGCATTCGGGTGGTGATGATTACAGGAGACCACCAGTTGACAGCAAAAGCCATCGCTTACGATTTAGGTATTGCAACAGAGGGCGATCGAGTTCTCACCGGTCAAGAATTAGAAAAGCTCAGCCAAGAAGAACTCAAACAGCAAGTCGAACAGGTTAGCGTTTACGCCCGCGTTTCCCCCGAACACAAATTGCGGATTGTCCAAGCTTTGCAAAGTTGGGGCAAATTTGTCGCAATGACCGGCGACGGCGTTAACGACGCCCCCGCCTTGAAACAAGCCGATATCGGCATCGCCATGGGGATTACCGGCACCGATGTTAGCAAAGAAGCTAGCGATATGGTGCTTCTCGACGACAACTTCGCAACTATTGTCGCCGCCGCTGAAGAAGGGCGAGTGGTTTATAGCAATATTCGCCGCTTTATTAAATACATTTTGGGCAGCAACATCGGCGAAGTTTTGACAATTGCAGCCGCACCTTTAATGGGTTTGGGAGGAGTGCCGCTGACGCCGCTGCAAATTTTGTGGATGAACTTAGTAACAGACGGCGTTCCCGCTTTGGCCTTGGCTGTAGAACCGGGGGAACCGAACGTGATGAAAAGGCCTCCTTTCAGTCCGCGAGAAAGTATTTTTGCGCGGGGTTTGGGTTCTTACATGATTCGGATCGGGATTATTTTTGCAATTTTGACGATCGCGATGATGTCCTGGGCTTACGGATATACCACCAACCCCAACCATGTTGGAGATCCCGAGGCTTGGAAAACAATGGTGTTTACAACTCTTTGTTTGGCACAAATGGGTCACGCGATCGCAATTCGGTCTAACACTCAGCTAACTATTGAGTTAAATCCCTTCACTAATGTTTTTGTGTGGGGGGCTGTAATTGTGACTACTATTCTGCAATTGATGCTGATTTACGTTCCGCCGCTGAGATCATTTTTCGGCACTCATTATTTAACGGCGTTTGAATTGATGGTTTGCTTCGGCTTTAGCGCCCTGATGTTTGTCTGGATTGAAATGGAAAAACTGTTCTTGCGCTTTTACAAATCTAGAAAATAGTGTTAACGGCTGACGAATACTGAGCGATGTTTCATTATTAGCTATATCCCTCGCATTTGGCACTATTCTCTCTTCACATCCGCCAGGGGTTTCAACCCCTGGCTCACAGGCAAAGTCATCGCTATGAAGACTCAATAGATTGTGTCACAATTAAACATTTATTACTTCGTTATAATGTGATTGCGAGCGCAACGCTCGGCGAAAATCGCAATCGTAAAGGGGATAGGTAGCCAACCTGTAAGGTGCGCCCGGTCGTTCACCCTACGATGAGTGTATTACTAATTACCAATTACCAATTACTCATATTATGTATTTGAAAACGCTGCACCTACGGCAGTTTCGGAACTACTTCGATCAAAAGGTAGCCTTTGACGCTCCCAAAACCATTTTAGTAGGAAATAACGCTCAAGGAAAATCTAACTTGTTAGAAGCGGTAGAGTTACTTTCTACATTAAAAAGCCACAGAGTAGGGCGCGATCGCGATTTAATACTCGACTCAAAGCCGAGCGGGCAAATTGATGCTACACTCGAACGTCAAGCCGGACCGATCGACTTAGCTTTAACTCTTCGCTCTCAGGCGCGTCGGACACTGAAGCTCAACGGTGAACCGCTGCGCCGCCATTTAGACTTTTTGAGCGTCTTAAATGTAGTGCAATTTTCTTGTTTGGATTTGGACTTAGTGCGCGGCGGGCCCGAAGGAAGGCGCAATTGGATCGATCGCCTAGTCATCCAGTTAGAACCGATTTACGCTCACATTTTGCAGCAGTACAACCAAATTTTGCGCCAGCGAAACGCTCTGTTGAAACGTTCTAAAGAAATCAGGAAAGCGGAATTTTCCGAAAGTTTTGACAAAATGCAATTTCTGCCACCCGAAAGTCCCGAACCGGAAAATAAAGAAGACTTACCAATTCCCAACTCCCAATTCCCAATTCCCAGTTCAGAATTAGCTTTGTGGGACGCGCAGTTGGCGACAGCGGGCGCTCGCGTCATCCGCAGGCGCGATCGAATTTTGGAGCGTTTGATGCCTTTAGCTCGAAATTGGCACCGTTCAATTAGCGGTTCAGCAGAAGTTTTAGATGTGAAATACGATGCTAATATTGAAGTAAGTTCGGAATTAATTGCTAAAGAGAATCTCGAAGGAGTGCGGCAAGCATTTTTAGAGAAAATTCAAAAAAGGGCGATCGCAGAACAGTTTCAAGGAACCACTTTAGTCGGCCCCCACCGCGACGATATTATATTTACAATTAACAGTACCCCAGCTCGTCAATACGCCTCCCAAGGCCAGCAGCGAACTCTGGTATTAGCATTAAAATTAGCCGAATTGCAGCTTATTGAAGAAGTCGTCGGCGAGGCACCTTTACTGTTGCTCGACGACGTACTTGCAGAACTCGATCTCAGCCGCCAAAATCAACTTTTAGAAACAATTCAAGAACGATTTCAAACTCTGATTACTACGACTCATTTAGGCGCTTTTGACACTCAGTGGCTGCGACAAACCCAAATTCTCTCCGTCGTTGCTGGACAAATCAATCGATTTTAGATTTTAGATTTTAGATTTTAGATTGACAAATTTTCTGTTTCATGGTATCAATGCAAAATTTTTCAAAAATTGGCATTATCAGCTCAATTCGAGATAGGATAAAGGTTAATTTTGATTGCCGCTTTCGCTTCCATTTTTCTAACCCTTATGAAGCATTACATTTCCCGTCTGTTAGCTCTGGTATTAGTTGTTGTCATCGGCATAGCGGGCTGTACCAATGTTCCCGCCACTCTGAGTGGAGATTATGGTCAAGACACATTAGCATTAGTGAAGAGCTTGAGAACAGCGCTCACTTTACCAGAGGGCGCGCCGGAAAAAGCAGCCGCCCAAGCCGCTGCTCGCACAAGTATCAACGATTTTTTTGCTGCATACCGCCGCGATCCCGCTCTTACCAAGCTGGCATCTTTCACGACAATGCGCACGGCATTAAACTCTTTGGCAGGACATTACAGTTCCTATCCAAACCGTCCCGTTCCTGAAAAATTGAAAAAGCGTCTTGAGGCAGAATTTCAGCAGGTAGAAGCTGCTCTCAACAGAGGATCTTAATCTCAAAATTTAGGATAAAGGATAAATTTTAATAATTCATCTTTCATCCTTGACCTTTGAGTGTTAACAATTTTTAGTAGAAATATCAACTGCTTTTAGCGCCCACTGTACCCAGGCGCTTTTTTCAGCAGCATTTAGTGAAAAAATACTGAAAGATTGAACTGGATATGATACCAAATCCGGGGTTTTTACCCCTTTTATTTTTGAGTCCGCGAAGGCGCGTTCCTGCACGCAAACACTTAGGCAGAGGAAAGTTTGTATAACATAGCAGCGGTTTAATCACCGAGTCTTATCTTGCCCGTCCTTATTGAATTTAAATAGCCGCCAGATAGAATTTGCATTGTGCGATCGACTTGTGCCATAACTAGGTCAACCGAAAAAAGTAGAAAATTTGTAGCTGCTTGTTGAGCGCGATCGCGAAAATGCGATCGCCAGCCAATTTAAACCAGAAAACCCCATTCAACTCTCCCATGAAAATTGCACCAACTCGCATCGCGAATTTTCAACACCAGCGACGCTTTTTAAGTGCGGTAACTGCTGTTTTAACCAGTAGCTTCATCAGCCAGCTTGTTTGGCCGTTTATCGAAACTCAACCAGCTTTTGCCGAAACATCAGCCTATTGCCAATTATCCAAAGAACAGGTAAATCAAAAAGAAGACTTGCGCCGCGCCGCCCTGTCAGGAAAACGGGAATCTCAGCAAGCATATTTTGCTGTTTTGAGCAAACACGCGCGGGAAATAGCAGAATGCCGCCAAAAAACTTGGCCCGAAACCCAAGCAGTTTGGCTGCGTTTGTATCCCTGCGATGTCAGACCCGGAGAAATCGATCGGGTATTAGACAAAGTTGTGAATAAAGGCTACAACCAAGTCTATATAGAAACATTTTATGACGGTCAAGTGCTGCTACCAGTCGCAGACAATCCTACGGCTTGGCCTTCTGTTTTGAGAAATCGCGGCTACGAGAAATACGACTTGTTAGAAAAGGCGATCGCCAAAGGCAAACAGCGAGGTTTAAAAGTATACGCCTGGTTATTTACCATGAACTTTGGCTATACCTATTCTCAGCGTTCCGACAGACAGCAAACCCTCGCTATCAACGGTAAAAATCAGACAACTTTAACAGTAGTTCAAGACCCAGGAATTAACGATGACTTAGGAGAAGTTCCGGGCAATCAAGCCTTTATCGACCCCTACAGTCCGCAAGCGAGGCAAGACTATAGTTTGTTAGTGAATCAAATAGTCAAGCGCCAGCCCCAAGGAATGTTATTCGACTACATTCGCTATCTACGGGGCGTCGGGCCTGCTTCAGTTGCTACCAAAGTTCAAGACTTGTGGATTTACGGCACAGCATCGCAGCAAGTTCTTTTGCAGCGGGCTAACAATCAGCAAGGGCGAGATTTAATTCAGCGATATTTGACTAAGGGGTTTATCAATCCTAATGACGTTCAAGCAGTAGTAAAACAGTATCCAACTGAGAAAGAACCTCTTTGGCAGGGGCGAACTCCGCGACCGATACCGATAGCAACTCCAGCTTCTAGAAGGGAGAACGCCGTATCAAAATCGGCCTCAATAACTCCCGCCACTAACAATCCCAACGCTGCACGTCCAACACCAAAACCGACAGCGCCACTTCCCGATACTGGCATACTGCAAAAAGACCTCTGGACACTGAGCGTGGCTCACGCAGTCCAAGGGATTTTAGATTTTTTGGGAATAGCAATTCAACCGGCTCAAAGGATGGGAATTCCTGTAGGAGCGGTGTTTTTTCCCACCGCAAATCAAACGATAAATCAAGGGGGATTTGATTCGAGATTGCAGCCTTGGGACAAGTTTCCGCCTGCTGTGGAATTCCACGCCATGTCTTACGGCAATTGCGGGGATGTAAGCTGCATTGTGCCACAGGTGCAGCGGACAGTGAGTTTAGCGCCTGCGGGAGCAAAAATTATTCCTGCCATTGCTGGAGATTGGGGAAAACCTCTGAAAAATCGGCCGTCTTTGGAGATTCAAATGCGAGCAATTCGCTCTGCGACGCCGCAAATTAATGCGGTGAGCCATTTTGCTTTTGGGTGGCAAGAACCGGAGGATGAAAGGGCGCGGCAAACTTGCCGGTTGTAGATTAATTTCTGGACGCACAGGGTATTATTACCTTGTTTTATGGTCGCGGAAAGAGCCTTAAAGCTTACATTTTTTCTCAATAAACCGGGTTTTATCGGAATCGGCGGCGAAACGCCATTGATTTGCCTAAAAAAACCCGGTTTTTGCCTCAGTCTTGCTTTAGTGCGATCGACCTTTTGAAAAACAAAATAATTTACAAAACTTTAAAGCTGGCAGAACCAGGCATAATGAGATTGTTCAAAATAAATAGTAGACCTGATGAGTCCAAAAGTAAATAAAAAATGGGTAATTAAAACCGTTATACTTATCGGATTGAGCCTCACACTTTCCCTGTTGTGGGAAAACAGAAAAACCGCCAATTCAAATCCGCTAATACCGATCGCACCCGTTGAAAGTTCCCCGCCCAACCTCCTGAAACCCCCAAAACTAAAAACACCCCCTTCTCCCCCCGCAACTCCCTCTCCCAAACCTCCCGAACAACCTTTAGTCTTTGCACCGCCCGCGCAATTTCGCAGCCAAATTGTTTATAAAGCAAGTATTAACAACTCAAAAGTTATCGCCCTGACATTTGACGATGGCCCTTCGCCCGAAACTTTGAAAATATTAGAAATTTTGCAGAAACATAACGCGGTAGGTACATTTTTCTGCTTGGGTGCAAATTTGCGGGAGTATCCAGAAATTGCGAAAAGAGTTGTGCAAGCGGGAAATGCGATCGGCAATCATACTTGGCATCACTATTCTCACAATGTTACCGAAAAAACAGCATCGGATGAAATAGATAATACTGGCGTTCATATTTATCGATCGACTGGGGCAAAAAGTTTCTTGTTTCGCCCTCCCGGCGGCCGCTTAAATAACGGTTTGGCAAATTACGCTAAAAAGAAAAATTATGTAGTCGTGATGTGGTCGATCGATCCTAAAGACTTTCTGCAACCTCCGGCCGCTGCGATCGCCCGTAGCGTGCTATCCCAAGCTTCAACGGGGGCGATCGTATTGTTGCACGACGGCGGCGGAAATCGCCAGCAAACAGTTGAGGCGCTATCTGCAATTATTCCCAAACTCAAACAGCAGGGATATCGTTTTGTCACCGTACCGCAATTGCTGCAAATGCAAGCTGGACAAAAACAGCGAATTGCCGATCGCAAATCCCAATGAATACACATCTCAGCCAAATTAACTTACTCAGAATTTCATCTGCGTTCATTTGCATTCATCTGCGGTTAAAAATCCAAATTATGCTAAACTTATTAATAACAATAAAACCCTTTATTAATTATTATGCAAAAACTACAAGCAAGAGATATAAACCTCCGCTATCTAATCGATAACTTCGGCTTGCAGCGAGTTCGCAACAGCGAATTTTTCCGAGAATGGCAAGAAAACTTACCCGAAGTAACAGACTCAGAAAAACAATTGCTCGATCGCGTCCAAGACATATACTTCAACTTGGTAGACACCCCGCCTGTATTGGAAAATGCAGTCAAGCTAACAATTATCAGCCCCATTTTGTTTATTGCAGGTCTGTATGAGTCTCCTTTTCAAGTCAAAGCCGAAAAGTCGATCGCCATTCAAGAGGAAGACGAAGGCAGAATCATCGAAGGCAGAATAGATATCCTAATTATGAAAGCAAACTTGTGGGTGACAGTAATTGAATCCAAACAACTTTCCTTTTCAATTGACGAAGCACTTGCCCAACTCCTGACATATATGCTGGCAGATCCCAATCCTGAAACTCCTACTTTTGGCATGATTTCCACAGGTGCTAACTTCTCTTTTGTCAAGTTAGTCAGAGGCGAAACTCCGCAGTACGCCTTATCTAATCAATTCACAATTCACAATCTCGGCAATGAATTGTACCGCGTTTTGCAGATTTTAAAACGGCTGAGTCAACAGTCAGACTAGCAATAAAAGCCATTTTGAGTTATCTTTCAAAGCAGACAATATCTAATATCTCAAATTTCAAACTGGTGCGAGCATGGTAAATTACTGGATAGTCGGCGCTGTGGCAATAGCTTCTGTCTGCTGGGCAGAAATAATACGAGACTTTTATCACGTTGTGTCCCATTATTGGGCACCCCTGCAAAAGCTGCACACTTGGCATCACCGCGTTTTCCGCCCGAATTTGACAGCCGTCAGCGAGACAATTTACAAGCAAGCACACTGGCGTCACGACGTGCCCGAAGCTGCGGCGATGATGGTTTTGGGCTTGTTGCTGTGGGTTGTAGCTTATTTGGGGCTGCCGCAATATCACTGGGGCGCAGCAGCGGGTTGTATTTATACTTTAGGCTTTTTGTTGAGCGCGATCGCCCGCGGGTGCGGCATCAAAGGCGCAGACGAATTAACCGACATCACCCACCAACCGGGAGACTTCCTTACTCCCCCTGGCAAGTGGTTAGTTAATAAACCTTATCACTGGCGGCACCACTTCGACAATCAAAATGCTTACTATTGCGGTACTTTCACCTTAATAGACAAACTTATGGGTACAGCACTTTCTCTCAAAGGCAAAACTGTAGCCGTCACCGGTGCATCGGGAACTTTAGGACGTTTGCTTCTCAAACACCTGCACAAAGCTGGTGCAAAAACGATCGCCCTCTCCTCGGGAAATGAGGAAATTACTTTGAATATAGACGGCGAAAGTTTACCTGTAAAAACCGTAACTTGGCAAGCTGGCCAAGAGGCAGACTTAGCCCTATTGTTAGAAAAAATTGATATTCTCGTTATCAATCACGGGATTAACGTACAGCGAGAAAGAACAGGAGAGGCGATCGCCAACTCATACGAAATTAACACTTTTTCCGCGTGGCGGCTGATGGAACTCTTTTTCTTAACAGTCCGCACTAACGAAAACATCGCTTGCAAAGAAGTCTGGATCAACACTTCAGAAGCAGAAGTAATTCCCGCTGTCAGTCCCCTCTACGAACTCAGCAAACGCGCCCTGGGAGATTTAGTCACCCTGCGCCGGCTGGACGCGCCCTGCATCGTTCGCAAACTGATTTTAGGGCCGTTTAAAAGCAATTTAAACCCGATCGGCATCATGTCTCCCGACTGGGTAGCACAGCAAATTGTCAAACAAGCTAAAGCCGATGCGCGCAATATCATCGTCACAATTAATCCTTTGACTTTTATCGTTTTTCCAGTCAAAGAGTTTTTTGTTTCTCTCTATTTCCAAATTTTCAGCCGGAAAGCAGTCTCTTTGACAGAGATAGAATTAGAGCGATCGGGCGTTGAAGTAATAACTAAGTGATATCAAATCAGGTTAAATCTACCTAATGCTTCTAGGGTTGTAGGTGAAGTATGAATGACTTACGAAGTACATTCGGGCTTCACCTAGTGAGGGTACAGTAAGAATTGGTATTACTTCTTTCCTACCAACTCTGCTCTCTTTAAAAGTAGTTTCAGCCTGCTTGGCCACAGTTGCTTGAGATTCCAGCGATAACCAACGTATTTCAAATGATTCCAGGGGTTCAGGAAACCTGTATGAAGATTAACAAACTCTGGCTGGGATTTACCGTTACGGGCAACCACAAAATAGGGTGGTTTGAGAGAAGGATCGACGTGATTGAGGGACATATACTCAATCACGTAAGCCCAGCGGGTTTCCTGCGAAACATTAGGTGTGGTACTGTGAAGTGTCAGCGAGGAAAACAAAACAAGATCCCCCGCTTCTGCTTCAATGAAGAGTGGACTCTCAGGAGTTCCATCATACACAGCATAGTTACCTTCAAATTTGTGCCGCAGCCGTTTTTTGTGACTGCCCGGTTGTAACCACAGCCCACCATTTTCGGGGGTCATTCTGGTAAGTGCAATCCACAGTTGATAGTGATTATCCTTAAGGTTGCTGTAGCCATTGTCCTGATGCCAAGGAAAGGTTTCTGCTCCAGGTCCTTTGGCTACTGCCTGATCCCACCGCACCCAGAAATTTGGACCAATGAATTGTGCAAGCAGTTCTACAAGTCGGGGTTGAGAGATGAAGTTTTGGATTTTTTCACTGTATTGGAATAGCTGACTGTGAAAAGTTAAGCTTCCTTTATTCAGATTATTGTCAATGTGCTTCGGATCGGCTTGTTTAATATCCTCGATCAGTGTTCTCATCTCGGCTTCTGAAAAAAACCCCCGGAGCTTAACATATCCATCTTGATTAAACTGATCGATTAATTTGGTCTGTCCCATTTGCTTTACCTCTTGAATCAAGTTCTCGGTTTTAAACAATGTTTGGTAAAAATTAAAGATTTAGTTAAGTTGCAACGGAGACGAAGAAGTCATAGCAACAATAACTGGCAAACTCGTAACTTTAGAAACCCGCTTTCTGGGAGAAACCGGATTTCTATATCTAAAATTTTTTGCCTGTCAGCTTAATTACTAACCTCAGCCATTTCAATGACCCGGCCGTCGTAATCCTTGACCAAAAAATTCAGTGGCTTTTCGCGGCGAATTTTATAACTAATGCCGCGAGTTTGTACCCTCATCAATAGCTGATCCAAACAATCGCGATCGAAACAAACGTGACGCTGGCGATTTTTTTCCCCTACACCGGCCCCGCTAATGATGTGCAGTTGGGTATTTTTCATCAACTGATACCACAAACCATCCGGACTCCCCATCGTTTGAGAGCTCGTTGCCCTCCCGACATTAGGTGACAAATACAGCGGATCGATACCAGTTGTCCCCAAAGTTTGCTCGTAGTTGTAGTAGTAGTGCAGCGGCACTTCTGCTACTGGCAGGTTTAGCATACCTTCATAGAACTCCCTCGCTTGCCCTAGATCCGATACCATCACCGTGTGTACCTTCGGAGCACTGGTGAGAAACATCCACATCGCCCCCGCATAGGCGGCAAGCAACATCACCATAATTCCTTGAGTCGAAAACAAGCTGTCAAGGGGCAGGGACGGCAAAAAAGAGCTCAAGTACAAAGGCTGAAGTCCAAAAGCAATAAGACTAACTGCTAGAGTCATGAATTATAAGAAAGGGTAAACAACGAAATTTATCAAGATTGCAGTCGCGATCGCCCGCGAGACTTAAACTATTAGCTTAGCCATCTATGTTAGCAAAAACTAGCGGTTAGGCCCTACCCGATGAAAGTCTTTGTCTACGGCACTCTCAAACCGGGGGAGTGCAACTACCTCCGCTACTGCGAAGGAAAAGTTGTGGATGCTTGCCCCGCGATCGCCCGCGGTCAACTTTTTGCCCTGCCGATCGGCTATCCTGCGATGATGGCCGGAGATGGCACAGTCTGCGGTTTTCTCCTCTGTTTCGCAAACTCGGCTATTTTGGACGATTTAGACCGACTTGAAGATTATCATCCGCTGCGGGAACCGACACAAAACGAATATCAGCGACAGGAAATCGAAATCTTCGATCGACACCTCACACCTTTAGGCACGGCTTGGGCATACTTCATGTTACCCGATCGCGTTCGTTCCCTAGGAGGCATCTGGCTGCCCCACGGCAGGTGGGAAAATCGGTTTTTCACCAAATAAGGTGGTTAATGCCGATGAGCTTAGTAAATTGCCATTGCCGTGCGCGAGGGCGGATCGAACCTGTAACCGTAACCCCGAATAGTTTTAATAAACTGCGACCCCGTAGCATCAGCTTGAATCATTTTCTTGCGAATCTGACCAATATGTACGGTAACAAGTTGGTCTTCTCCTGTGTCGTCGCAGTTCCACCCCCAGATTTTTTCGATTAGCTGTTGGCGACTCCAAGATTCACCGGAATGACTAGCCAACAAATACAAAATATTAAATTCCAAGGCTGTTAACTTGATAATGCGATCGTTGAGTGTTGCTTCCCGACGCGCTGAATCGATCGCGAATCGATCGAATACAATACGCGATGAAGTGACAAGCCTCATGCGTCTCAACACAACTTCTATACGGATTGCTAACTCCGCCAAACCAAACGGTTTGCAGATATAGTCATCCGCACCAACGGACAGGGCTTTAAGTCGATCGGCTTCGTCGGTGCGGCTGCTTAGCATTACCACAAAAACATTAGTACGGCGCTGCATTTCCTGGCAGAGGTGATAGCCTGTAGTATCCGGCAAATTCCAATCGATAATTACTAGCAGTGGCTTGAATTTCTCAAACAATGCTAAAGCCGTCTCGCCATCTGCTGCCGAATCTACTTGATATTTCTGAGTTAAAAAACGATGAACTAGAGTGCGGATGGCTGGGTCATCATCCACGACGAGAATCTTGGCAGTAGTATCAGTAGTCATCACAAAAAAGTTTCTTTCTCTTGTCAACTTAAAGCTGGCAATTAAAGAACAGCTTTAGTGAAGCGTAAATCCTAGGTCGTTCCAACTAATACAGACTTTTTTGGTGCAATTCTTCTTTTAACTTCGCTTGAATGTCAAAAGGCTCTCCCCAATCCCAAATTTTTACTTCTAGGTGTTCGTTAAATACCATTATTTCAATCTCTATCGGAGTTTCTAATGGCAGATTTTTGTGAGCGTGGCGAACAGCATTCGTAAACCCTTCAATCACAGCAAGTTTACATTGATGCAAAACGCCTAGGGGAATTGGTAGAGGATCTAACAGTTCAAGCCACGATAAAACTTGAGCAACAGCCTTAATATCAGTATTTAGTTTTAGTTGAAGGCTAGTTTTTGGAACTTGCTCGTTAGAACTTGGATCGGGTTGGCGATTTCGTTGCTTTTGAACCCCGAAAAAATTCAATCTGTTTAAAACATCGATCGATCGCTTAAAAAAACCATCTTGAATGCTGTGTTGGGATGGTACTAGACCAGGCTGCTGATAATATTTTACAATTAACAGACAGTTTCGACCGTCAGAAGTGCGGGTATAACTTAGCTTATCGGCAATTTTGCCAATAATTTTTATACCTATCCCACCTGACGGAATTTCATCTATGTTATCTCTCATGGTGCTGTCCTTTGTCATCATTTAATGTGTACTTTTTTACCTAAAAAAGAGAGTGGCATTCTAAACGATTAAGTTTGCATGATTTAGGCCTGACTTTTCCCGTATGCCGTGCAGTTGTTGTCACGATCATTTTCTCTTTGTTGCTGGGGTCTTGACAAACTCAGTTTGCGATCGCTAAACTGAGCGAAAACAGACATTGACAATTAGACAAGTAAATTATAAAATGACGACCCTCAAAGCCTCTGAGGAGGGATTAGTAAAAATTAGGCAAGCTAGAAGAGAAAGGGGATCGACGATAGAAGACCCCAGATGGCTAGTAGAAGCTAGTCAAACATTAGAGCCCGATCAAACTTGGACAGAAGCCGGGCCCTATGCCGATGGCCTGTCGCTGCCAACTTGGAGGCGTTTTTTACGAGGGAGAGAACCCATTAAAGCCAATGCTTTCAGGGCTTTCTGCACGGTTTTAAAGTTGGATTGGGAAGAAATTGTCGATCGTCCTCCACCAGAAAATCCGCAGCCCTCGAATTTAGACATTGATTCGGTAGTGGAAGAGATACGGCAAAAATGCCACAGCAAAATCCAACAGCTTTACAGCAGAATGCAACTGTTGGATATTGCACAGCCCGTTGATGTCAGCAACCTCTACGTTGAAGTCAACATTTTGGAGGAAATTACCAGTTGGCAGCCGGGAGAAATTCGCGATTTACTGAGAGACTTCAACCCAGATGCAGATAACTTTAACCGCTTGGGTTTAGGCAAAGTGCGCCAGAAACGAGTACCAGGATTGGATGCGGTGAAATCTCACTCTAAATTGATGGTACTCGGCAAACCGGGTTCCGGTAAAACTACTTTTTTGAAACACATCGCCATTCAGTGCGATCGTTCTGAATTTGAAGCAAACAAAATACCGATTTTTATCTCTCTGAAAACCTTTGCTGAAATCGCTAATCTTGGCTTATTAGAATATATCAGCGACGAATTTGCCAGTTGCGGAGTTGAGGCGCGATCGCAAACTGAATTCGCACTCAGTCAAGGCAGAGGTTTAATTTTATTGGACGGCTTAGATGAAGTGCCAGAATCAGATAGCGATGCAGTCGTCAGACAGATTCGTCAGTTTGTCCAAAAGTATTACAACAATCAGTTTATAATTACCTGTCGAATTGCCGCTGCTAAGTACCGATTTCACGACGAAGCTTTTACCTGTGTTGAGGTAGCCGATTTTAATTGCGAGCAAATCGCTGCCTTTGCGAGCAATTGGTTTGTGGCATTTTCCCATAATCTGGAGGCAGGGAAAGCTTTAGCATCTCAATTTGTAGAAAAGCTGAAATTGCAAAAAAATCAGCAAATCAGAGAACTGGCAGTAACGCCAATTTTGCTTAATCTGACTTGTTTAGTATTCCAAGCCAAAGCAGATTTTCCACCCAACCGAGCCAAGTTGTATGAGGAAGGAATGGAAATTCTGCTCATAAAATGGGATGAAACTAGAGGCATTCAACGGGATGAAGTTTATCGCGATTTGAATTTGTGCCACAAGAAACATTTACTGGCTTTTATGGCAGCTACTACTTTTGAACGGGGCGATTACTTTTTTGAAAAAAATCAAATCCAACAAGTGATTGCCGACTATCTAGCTAATTTGTCCGATGCCACAACTGACCGCCTTCAGTTAGAAATGGATAGTGAGGTTGTCCTGAAGGCGATCGAGGCACAACATGGCTTATTAGTGGAAAGGGCAAGAGGAATTTATTCGTTTTCTCATCTAACCTTTCAAGAGTATTTTAGTGCTAGAGAAATAGTTAACAATTCCGATCCACAAGCTATGGAAAAACTGCTCAGCCACCTAACCGAGAAGCGTTGGCGAGAAGTTTTGTTGTTAGCAGTTGGAATGTTGCAAAAACCTGATGACTTGTTGCTGTCAATGAAGCAGCAAGTTGATGGACTGGTCGCTGATGATGATGATGATGAGTTGCAGCAGTTCCTAACATGGATCAACAAAAAATCCCTTTCTGTTGATTTTCCCTACAAACCTGCGGCAGTTAGAGCATTTTACTTGACCCTTGAATATCCCCTCCTTGACTGCGGCTTTGCCCTTTCTCTTGACCCTTATCTGAAAAAAGTTGTGGGACAAGCTCTGGAACAGGTTCTTAACCTTGCACTTGAAGGTGCTCTTGACCTTGCCCTGAATACCGTCCTTAAGGATGCGCTTGAGCCTACCCTTGGTTACATCAGGGCGAACGCATCTAAATTTTATGTTAACAGAATATGGTATATTGGATGACAATTATTGAGTATCCAAAAAACAT
>NZ_JAUBRK010000094.1:0-19082 GCF_036701825.1 Microcoleus sp. MOSTC5
TCACAGTAAGCTGTTTCTAATTCATCCTCAAATGCCCTTTCGTCAGCTTCGGCCAGCTTCTTGTATCTGGTAGCCGTGGTGCTCATTTGGTACGCAGATTCAGCAGCATAATTAAATTCTTGAGCCTTCTGCTGATACGCTATAATCCGCTGTCTCATTGGCTCTTTTTTGCCCTCGCTTCGGGCGATGAGCATTGCTGCCACCATGCCCCCTGTAGCTAGCAAAGAAAGCAGAATCTTGATACCACCATACCCGCGCTCAATGCTTCTAAATTCAGCTTTGGGAGGCACTAACCAAGCTGGCTGTGATTCGATTCTGTTGCCGATTCTGTACTCAATTCTGTCGTTAAATGGCAAGGCAGTCGCGCCAACAATTCCGGCAAAGCTTACTCCTAACAAGCCTGCAACAATTGGCTGATTTATATTACTTAGCATTACTCAATTTGCTCCATACTTGCGCTGCTACAAATCCGATGGTAATCACGATTAAGGCAAAACTGAAAATCAGCATTTGGGAATTGACAATTATCCAGGCTAGCCACGCATCCCAGTTGCCCGCAATCAGTGCCGTACCCATAGAAATTAGGATTAGCAGTGCGCGGACTTGTGCGGAGCCTTTAGAGGAAGCAGTGAATATTGCCAGCCCCAAACCAACACCAGGGACAAGAATTACAGCAGCAGGAATTAGCGCCGGAATCCCTCGAATGATAAGGCTTGCAGCTAATCCACCACTGAAATAAGCGCCAAACTCTCCCAAGTTTCCTGTTAGGTTCCAGAAGCGTTCTATGCCACTAATTTCGTCAACTTTCTGGGTTTGAGTTGGCTCGAACTGTTCGGGAGTTCCTGCACTTAAATAATCAAAGTCTGAACCGAATTCTGAAGCGTCAAATTCTTGTGAGTACATACAAAAAAGCGGGCCGTCTGACCCGCTGCTATCGTGTGCTAGTTACGTCCAGAGAAGAAGCCTAAAAGCCCGTCTAGCAAGCCTTTAGAGTTGTTGCCCATGCCATTGCTTCCGCCACCGGACGCGCCTGGTACAGCGGGAATTGGGTCGAAGTCTTTGGCGTTTATGTAATTGTTGAATGCTGACCGTTTTGCTTGCATGGCAATAGCCTGCTGTGGTGAGGCTTGAATTGCTTTTAAGGACTGTTGAAAGCCATTCTGCTGAATCTGTCCCTTCGCTTGGTGATTGGCTTTAATCAGTAGCAAGCGCTGGCGAAAATCGACATTTTGCAGAGTTTGAGTGCTGGCTCCCTCGACCTTTACCAGCCCCAATTCGTGTTGTAATTTCTGCTGCAAATTGATGATGTGTTGGTCATGTTTTGCCCCAGCAACAATTGCTTTCGCTACATACTTATCAATCTGTGCTTTATCAGTCAGTCCGTTCTCAATCGCCTCTAAGGTGAGCCGTTCAAGTTCGACTTTATTGGCTCTGATTTTGGCATCGTGGCGGTTATACGCGGTTCTCAATTGCTTCTGAAGGTCAAGCACCTTGGCTTGGCGGGCTGCTTCATGCACCATCTCCGGCGTGAGGGGCCCGGAGTGATATCCGAATTCGCGGGCTACATGACCCGCTCCTGATGTTTGCGCTACTCGGAATTGCATTACAATTGCTCCTAGGTACGGTGTTACCAAACTCCCCCAGCGCAAGCCAGGGGAGGATTTGCACGGCCAGTCGATTACTTTCTCAGGGCGGTCGGCTGGTTTGTCATTTGGTTGAGTTTGCGGCTGATTGGATCTGCGGGATGCCCCATAATCGGTAGGTATTCGCCACGTCGCCAACTCTCCGAGAGTTCGATTGCTGTGTCAGCGTCAACCCCGTGCGCGATGTACTGGGATTCGGGGAAGTCCCATTCAGTCGCCACGCATTCACCATCACATGGCGGTTCATAAGTAGCTACAAAATCATCCACAGCTTGCCGTTGTTCATCAGTAAGAGAGCCGTCAGTATTTAAGTCTTCAAACATATCTAAATGCGATGCCAGCCGATAGCGAGAATCATCGCCGTAGCGCGGGATGCGCTCAATATGGCGCTTGATGTAATCCGGCTCAATTCCACCTGAATTAAAAGCATCAGCATCGGCGTTTCCATCAAAAAAATCAGAGAATTCAAAGGGAGTTAAATCTGCATCGGTAATCATCGTTAATTCCTCCTATTTCGTCACGCTGCCAGCATCATCTGAATTCAGATTAATGCTGTTGTTAATCGTCAGATTTCCATGTACGATGGTCGGCTCCGGCACTCGTTTTGCTCCCGATTGATAGCCCGTATCATAACCAACCGCAAAGACCAGAGTGCCAGCTACAAGCGCACCGCCAACCATTATTTTTGTCAGGTTTTTGTCGAAATTATCATCGTCAAGCATTGCTTAAACTTCCTCACTTTTTACGTCGATTGCTTCACCGTCTTTGGATAAATCCTTGCGTGTCGGGGTCGGTGCTGAGTGACTGATAACTGTGCCAGCAATGTAGTCGCCTTTGATTTCCTCGACGTAGTTGCCACCGTTAGTATTGATGACCCGTTTGCCTGGTTTACCGTCGTCAAATACAACACCGTTGATAATGCGTACCATGTTCTTAAAACTCCATCGGGGTAAAGGTTTCGGGCGCAGTTAAAGGTGCTGCTAGATGCTCGACCGTTGGCTGCTGAATAGCTGGTGCTGCCTGCTGGCAATTGTTAATTTTCCAAGTGTTTAACAGGTGGTTTCCGTACCGAGAAAGTAAAATTCCTATTAATGTCGAATAATCACCAACACCAGTAGTAGCAAGCAATTCATCAGCTAGAGGTACAAATTTAGTGGGCATTACCGCCCGAACTTGTGCCATTAATTTTGCTCCTTTTGTAAACCAAATAAATTGAAAAACTGTGGCTTAGGAGCGACTTTGAAGCGCCCCTTTGACTGTTCGCACATCGGCTGTAACAAACTGGCAGAACCGCCAATTACAACCAACTCACCAAGGTTAGGTAAATACTTCGCCCAATTCGCTTTGAGCTTTGCTCGGATATCGGCAATCCAAGAGTCACGAACTGAGACGAATTCTCGACTGAAGTCGATATCAGTTGACCCGTAAACAAAGGTGCTTGATTCAATGCAATCCATCAGCATTCCGGCATCAGCAGTGCTACCAATTTTGGGGAGGATTGCTGCTGCTAAACGTTGCGCTAGGTGCGACGTGCCGGGTAGAACAATATCGGCATCTCGGAGCAAAGCACCGCCAGGGGCAAACAGTCGGGCGATGGCAGTTCCACCGCCGATATCAAGGATTCCGTTCGGGTTTTTTGGATACCGCCACATCAACCGATTGGCTGCCAAATCGTAAGCACCCCGGCACTCGTCTACGGGTTCTATTTTGCGGATTGTTGATAGGCAATCCCGACCGTTAACGGTGAATTCGAGCGTGGTTTCTAACTGTTTGAGTTTGGCAATCGTCTGCTGATTGCGAGAATCTGGCGTCGGGATGACGAGCCGTTCGATACGCTGTGGGCTGTCGCTGGCAAGCGCGGGCAAAATCAGCAAGTGTGCTAAATCAGCCTTACCCGACTCGAAAGCCGGAGCGCCACCCATCAGTTGAGCCAAGCGACCGACCAAATAACGGCGACCATCGAACCCGATTTCGTAGCTCTGGCCGTCGCTTCCGCCCTCTTCCCAGTCCGCCAACTCCTTGACGTAAGACGGGATTGAGCGGACTGTCTGACATTCAATCCATTTTGTAAAACGATTGCCGGGGTCAACAGCCAACATGGGACGCACAGTGGCGCTTCGTGGCTGCACAGAGCCAAGCATGGTTTGTCTGTATTCAGTTTGCATGGTTCGGGTTTGCCTTGTGGCGTAAGGGTTTGGGACGCTTTTTGAGTCAGTTTCGGGGCAACCCTGCGGGAGTACACGTGAAGCCGTTTTATGCCCATAACAGGCGTTTTTACGTTTATGTGTGTTATTATAGCACAATGACAAAACAACACAATGACAATCTCGAATAAAAGGACGGATAGCAATGCGACAATAAAAGAAAACTCGTGAGAATTTGTTTGTGGCCGAAGAACCGGAAACCGAAAGAGACGTATTTATCAGGGGTCGCGTCCCGGAGTCAGTGCGGGCCCGATTCAAGGCAACGTGTGCCTTGCGAGGTCAGGATATGGGTGAAGTGTTAGGAGAGATAATTCTGAAATGGCTGGAGGAATATGAACCCAATGCTTTACCAGCGCGTAAAAAAACAACCGCATCGGCGAAAGCCAAGCGGACAAAGGATTCTAAGGGCGCTAATTAATTTATAATATTTGCTTAGCGCTCGCAGCTAAGCAAAACGCCTCAGGCAACTGCCTTCGGCGCTTTGGGTTGGTTTTTGAGGTTTAATTATTCACCTTAACTCTGCTTTATCTTGGCGGATTACCAGAGTAAGGATTCACTCTTTCACAATCTAACAGGTTGTGAAACCTTCTTATTATTATGCCATGCTTTGATGAGTTTACAAATTCGTTTGTAAACGATTTAATTGAATCGGCGTCCCCCGTATTAAAGAACGCCGAAACCCTTGATTCCTCCTCAATTGTAGCCTCTCACCCTGCTGATGAGCAACAAGATTACAGGTTTTACATCCTTGACCATCTCGACAAGCTTGAGCCAGCCAAGGCTCCGAATTTCTATACTTGTCCGGTCTGCGAGGGACATCGGCTAGGAATCAACCCGAAAACTGGCGCGTATAGATGCTGGAGCGGTGAATGTTCCAGCATTGACATCAGAGAAGCTATCCGACCGATGGCTGAATTCCTGGCAGAGCTAGAGGCAGATAAAGCCAATAAAAAGCGACCTGCACGGCAAGCAAGAAAGGCGAAAGCTCAAAAGAAAGAATACCCAGCAGCGCCCATTCCAGTCGGTGCGAAGCTCCTCAGACTGCCTGCACCTGGACAACCGCCACGCGCTGAACGGCCGACATATTTCCCCAAAGGTGTGCCGACTAATGCTGCACAAATTATCTACAAATACAGCAATACTCAAGAGGTTTTGAGATTTGAATGGGTAGACCCAAAAGAGCCGAAAGGACGGGATAAAACCTACCGCCAAACTCACATTGATTCTAACGGTAAGAAAGTCTGGAATGAGGGAACTACTAAATGGCAACCGTACCGAATTGATGAAGTTTTAGAAGCCATAAAAAGCGTACCAGATGATGAAGTAAGAGCTGTTGTCCTGCAAGAAGGCGAACCCTCGGTAGAACTTGCCCGCAGTATCAGCCTTGCCTCTATCACTTTGAGAGGAAACACCTGGAATGATGCACAAATAGAAAGAATAGTTGAAGCACTACGGTTATCGGGTAAAAACATCGTTTTAGTAAAAGTGCGGGACAATGACCAACCGGGCATCCTTAAAGCAGCAAAAGTTCAAGAAACCTGCAATCGGCTGGAGTTCCCGTGCATAGTTGTTGACCCTCGCAGGATTCATCCTGATATCCCAGAAGCAGGAGATATCAGAGAAATCTTAGAGGCTATCGGGGAGGATGAATTCTTAAGCCGATTAGAGGCAGAGATTGCATTAAAATCAATCCTCTCTGAGCCATCGGAGCCAGTTGAAAACGCAACAGAAGCTACCTCAATACCCTTCGAGACTGACTCAAGATACACACGACTTTTACGGCGATGGAAGAGAGCAAGAGCGTACGTTGCAACTGTGCTATCGGATTCTGAATTCGTGCAGTTGCCGGAGCCGGGCCCGAACACTATTACTGCCATTAAAGCGGGTTTAGGAAGGGGAAAAACGGAGTGGCTGGCGTGGCTGACTGCTACTTTAACACTAGGTAAATTCTTCCTACTTGGACACCGGAACGCGCTACTTAGGGGAACTTCTAAACGATGTCGTTTCTATCACATCAAGTACGATGAAGGTCAGATAATGCTATCAGACCCTAACGGCCGTGTTGCTTCCTGCGTAGACTCGCTGTTGAAGTTCATGGATGATTGTGCCAATGAAAATTGCACAATTGTTTTAGATGAAGTCGAGAGCGTCGTCCGCCACATCCTAACTGGCAATACAATCTCGGCATCCGACCGGATAGCAATTCTTGATAAGTTCGCACTGCTGCTGAATTCTTGCAGTCGTATAATCTTAATGGATGGGCATTTAACCGATGCCACAATAGATTACATTACATCGCTTGCACCGGGTAAAACCCTTACGAAATACGAGAATACTTTCAAGGCTACGCTACCAAAGATAGAGATTTTTAGAAGCTCTGGAGCGCCCCTGAAAGCATCAGAAATTGAATCGTTTAAAGACTTAATTTTGAACGCAGAACGACCAGCAGTTTTCTGTGACTGCAAAGACGATGCAATTGCACTCTATAAGCTATTAGAAGAAATTCACGGCGAAGGTACAGGGCTGTTATTAACTGCCGACAATTCAACCGAAGATTGGCAGGCAGAATTTACCGATGAACCCGACGAATCTATCCGACTGCACCAATGGAAATTTATCGTAGCTAGCCCGCTGATAGAATCTGGAGTTAACGTTTCAGTTCGCAATTATTTCTCTGAAGTATTTGGGATGTTTGGTGGCGTTGTCAGCGTAAACTCAGTAGCACAGATGATACGGCGAGTCCGGCATCCAATTGGCGGTATCAAGATTCTCTGTGCCTCCCGTGTCCGACCTTCTGCCGATGGGGACGACATTTATACTCATCGAATGCAGCAACGATTAGCTGAGCGGATGACCGCAGACATTGCCGAATTCGATGAACGGTCAGATGCGGAAATTCACACAGAGATTCTAGAAGAATTAAAGGCTTGTGTGCATCACACAGCTTGGTTCAGACTGAAGTGTCTCGAACACATTGAGCGCCCCTACTTCTATGAATTTGTGTGTGAGTTACTGAGAGAATCCGGGCATGAAGTAATAGAACTCGACATCGAAAATGCCTTTACTGAAGCCCACAAACAAGCAAAAGAGGAAGTACGCTGGGAGTATGCAGAAGCCGTTGCTAACGCTGAAATTATCCCCATCACTACTGCTGAGAGGATTCTAAAAAGCCACACGGCAAAGAAAGCCGAAATCTTATCAGCTACCCGCGCTGTTTATAACGACCAATTACCAGGGATAGAGATTACTCCATCTCTGGTACACAGGCTCAAGAAAGAGCGCAATCTTTTGCCAAGTATGCGAAACCTCTGCTACTTCCAGAACCCTGACAAGGCAAAGCAATTACGCGAGTACAGATGGGAGGAAGGTAGGATAAAAGTTTTCGGCTCGGATTACAAACCAAACTCTCTGATGCTGCGAGCACTTCAAGATTTAGACATCGGTAAATTCTTAGATTGCAGTCGGACTTTCCGCAAGGATTCGGTGGAGGTGCTGGAAGTAGCTAAATGGGGGAGAGGGAAAGAAGCAGCCAGGGCAGGACTCAAGATTGGCGGCCAAACTCCCATCCAATACCTGCAAACCTTGCTCAGTCACCTCGGCATCAAGCTTATAGGGAACCAACGGAAGGGCCAACAGCGCGAGTACAGCTACCGACCTGAAGGGGGAAGCTTACCCGAAGGATTTAACCGACTGTATGCAGCCGTATCGTCAAAAATGCTTGAGAAATGGCAGGAAAAGATTGATAAAAAAGAGGCAGAAAAACGCTTAGAAATAACGCCTCAAACCATTGATAGCACTAGCGTAGAGGCGGTAACACCCCTACCTAACATTCTTTATAGCAATGTAGGGAGGGGTGCTACCGAAATCGAAGCCACACAAGAAGTCATTGCACAAGGAGAAAACATGATGGCACTAGACCCACAAGCACACCAAGAATGCGTCGAATTCATCAGAACCGCGCTTGTCAGCAGCGATGACCCCCAGACAGCCTGCGACGTGGCCTCAGTAGTCAAGGAAGTCTGCGCCAGTGGCCACGCTGACCGAGCTGCAATCTGGGCCGACCTCTCCGAAGTCGAGCGAGAGCAGTTCCGGTCACTGTTGGCGACCGCTTCCTCCTGCTCGGCAACCTGAAATGTCAGACTCTAGCTGTGTGCATACTGTGAATTTTCCTAAATCTCCCCTGATCGGAATGAAGGGAAATTACAATCGAGCTATGCACATGACTAGACGGAAGGATTGAAGTGCCATGACCGTAAACCCAAAGAGCCTTGCCAACCTCAAACCAGCGGCCAACCGCAAGGATGCCGTCAGAGTGACGCTCACCCTGCATCCCGACACCGTGGCCCTGCTCAAAGCACAGGGCAACATGAGCGCTGCGGTGGATAGGCTCGCTCGTTTGGCGATGCTGGGGAAGATTGAGCACGATGGTGCGTTAAACATCCTTCCCGACTCTAAGGTCGATTTTAGGAGTAAGTTTTGAGTCAACAAAAGCCACACAAGCACCAGCTTAGATGGGGTTCGTGTGACTAAAAAACTGTGTGATTAAGAACGGAATCAGTCTTGGGTTGAAATACTTAAAAACTAATGTGAATACAATGAATGAGACTAAGCTTGTTAAACTTAAAACTAATCCACAGCCGGGATATATCTACCTCGTTAATGCTGTCGGCACAGACAAGTTTAAAATTGGCAAAACAGCAGTTTGTGTCATTCAGCGAATAAAACAGCTACAAACAGGTAGCCATGTGCAGTTAAGGTATGTCTATCATGCGTATGTAGAAAATATGAACCTCTGTGAGATGGAAGTACATCGAAAATTTGCTGATAAACGACAAATCGGGGAATGGTTTAAATTGATGCCTATAGATGTCAATGAATGTATTGAATTAATGCGATTAGTTCACCAAGAGAATCTTACACTAGAGGATTTAAATAATAAAATAGGATTTCCACAGAATCACGTTGAGGGTAAACTAATCATATAGCGCCCTTTCGACTATAGTAGTATGGAAAGAGCTTGTTTAAAAATAAGCCCAGAGCAACATCGATTTTTCGTAGCAAGACGAATTGAATTTACATCGGAAACGGAAGATGGTATATATCATTGTATAGGCTTAGAAAAGCATAAGCAAATTCAAAATTTAATATTAGATGATATAAAAGTAAAAATAAGTATGGTTAGATTAATAACCTTGTTAGGGTATGCCGAAAAAACTAATGATGTTTTTGCTTTAGCATATACTTTTAGACCTGGGTGGAATCAAGTCTGTGGTTATTTTGATTATAGTAACAATAAATATTGGTATTAACAAAATATTAATTGATTTGCAAGAAAAGGGTTTGTATTCAATCCAAACCCTTAAAATCCAATCACACAGTATCTTAATACTATACAAAACCGGGTTCAAGTGAGCGCTTTGCATAGGTTGAAAAAAACTGTGTGATGTGAAAATCCAGCCTATTTGCCTTTAGCAAGTTTGGTGGCATTTATCTTCTTCGTGTGCGGAACAAAGTCGGGTTTGCTAGATGAATTCTCGACCGATGCCTTGCCGGAAGCGATATCGTTTATGCTTGCTTTGCCCCTCCGCGCATCCTCTCGTGTATAGGTTTTTGTTTCTGGTTGCTGTGAATTGCTATCAGTTTGGTCAGCCCCGCTAGAAAAGAAATGCCTAAAAGTAGGGTGCTGTTTTAGTTCACTCATCTTCTGGGCAACTGTTTTCGGCTTGCCATCATCGCCAAACTCGATTACCCCTCTATCGTCAATAAATACTGGCTGACCGTTCTCAAACTGCAATTTTTCACCATCCCTTAAGTGGCGTTTAATCGCTTCATAAGCCTCGCGGTCAGCATCATTGCCAATTCCTCCAGATTCCGCGTAAGCAGTGCGTAACTGCGTATCGAGTGCGAGTTCCTGTAGCTGTGTTTTGGCTTCTTTAGTGCGTTTCTCGGCTGCTGCTGTTTCGGCTAATAAGCGAGATTTCTCTGCGTGAAATTGTTCTTCGTTATCAATGGGCATAATGTCGTTCTCTCGGCGTTAATTTACTCCTATTCTATTCCATATTTCCTACAAGTTGAAGTACCCTCAACCTTTCAGTTAAATAGTCCCGGTAAGCTGTTGCTACAAGATACTTGATTTCTGGTTCGGCTAAATCTGTGGCGTATTTAACGAATACCTTTGCCGTCTCCTCTGGTATGCTTTTGTCGCCACAATGATACATTGCACCTACGCAAATAATTCCGTTTCTTCCTAAAGAAGGAAAAGCTAACCCCCCTGTCCAGGGGACATCTATCTTTTTCCCTGGGACATTTACATTTTCTACAGAGAACCCGTTGATGGTTATAGGGACACACACCCCCGCATCTACAATGCCTGCTGCTTTAATTTGGCGTGGAGAAATGCTTCTCATGCTTTGCGTAAGTACAAATTTTCCTAACTTAATAATTAGGTTAGATTTCTCAGGAACATTCGGAAGAATTAAATTGGGTTCTTTTTGTGGAGTTCGATGTTCTGTACCCTGCTTAAGCCTTGCCTGTTCCCGTCGTTTTGCTTCACCCATTGTAGTTATTTTTAGTAGTTAAAATTAGACTCATTCAATTCTACCTAATTTCACAATAAAATGCTCAGAAACAGGGTACGTTCTGAGCATAATACAAAGCTTCTTTCTACTCGTCAATCTTAACTCAAACAGATATCATGCAAACCTCGCCAGACTCCGCAGAGATATCCACAATTGCCTCTCCGCATTGGCATCGCCACCATCGATCATTTGGTGAATTTCTATCTATCAATTCAAGCAGTTCGCAATCCTCCGCAGATGGGTGCGGATACGGCATATCTGGCAATTCCTTCGCGACAGTTTCGGTTGCTGTTTGCGCGTCAGGAATCTTTTGCTCTGAAAGGAATTCGGCTTCGAGTTCCGCTGCCTTCTGTGAGTATTCTCGCGACCGCAATTTGCCATATTCAGTCAATCTTTCTCGGTACGTTTCAAGCTTCATTGTTGCCTCCTAAAATGTCTAAAATTATCGCGACATCTACTTCCCTAATTTTAGATATTTTACGGCGCTTGATTACCGCATTAAGCAGTTCTAACGCTGTCGGTAATTCGCGCTGCTGCTCTGCGCTAGTAGAGGCTTCATTGGGGTTGGCTTGGGCTGTTTCTAGTTCTGTCTTTAAACGCTGATTCTCTTCCCGTTGTACCCCTACTTCCCAATCAAGCCGATTCCTGTCTACCTCCAATTCCCTGAAAGATTCAAGAAGTTGGGCGTAGCTGGCACGGGCTTCTGTTAATTCCTGCCTGAGAGATTGGCTTTCGCTCAGGCTGCGGACTCCCCCAAGATTTCATCCCTCAGCGCTGTTCTTAATGCCTCTGTCTTACTCTCCACAATTTGCGTAATACGTTCATCTAACTCAGTGTCAGACAAAATTGGTCTTATGTCAGACGGTTGTTTTACCTGTTTTACCTCGGGCGTTTGTAAGACAATGGAGCCGTCAGACAGGGCCTCAATACCCGCCCGCATAATCTCCAGCACTGTCTTACTTTGGTCACAGCCATTGCTGTTCTCGGCGGGATAGAGTTCACGTCCTAGCTGGTGAATAGCTTCCAACACTTCAGCGGGACAACGGAAATTTAGCAGTTTACTTGGCATTGTCTTACTTATGTTTTACGACTGTATAACAGGTATTGTACAACAGAAATCTGTATGCGTCTTACTAATAAGACAACTTAGTCTTACGTTGTCTTATGATACGTCTTACTTATACCTGTTGTACACCCCTTGCTATATGTCTTACACGATGCTATGATGTAAAACATAAGGGTAAGGGAATCGACACAAGCCACGCCCTGTATGCGCTTCACGTCTACGTTACAAGCAAATCTGTATATCACAAGGAAAGAGAAACCGTGCAATTATTAACAGCCAAGTTCAACCAAATCGCCTCTGAAATCGACGTAACGAACGCTCAGATTGCAGCCCTTCAAACCAAGCTGAGTGAACTTCAGGAGTTCCAGCAGCAGCTACTTTCAGTCGAGCAGGCAGTCCAGTCGGCTCTCTCCCAAACTGATACCGCGCTGATGATGTTGCACCACGTAGACCCGACACAAATCGAAATTTTCAAAGACGCATTGGTAACTAAGTTCAGCTCAGATGTTATCGGCATTCTTGAACCCACAAACGCGCTCACCGACCCTGTATCCGAACCCGAACCCACTGCACCGTATGCTCCCCGCCCGGATAAAACCGATACGGTGGTTGATGTTCAAGTTAAATCTACCGAATTGACCGAGCCAGAACCCTTACAGGAAAACAATGTTGAGCAGGCGCTACAAGAGGGGGATATTGAGCAAGCCCTAAACAAAATGCCGTTGCCATCGTTGCGCTCGCTCGCCAAGTTGAAAGGCACGGATGCACGCGGCACTAAAGCCAATATCGCTCGGAGGTTGAAAGCCCTGGTCACAGAGTTTGACCTGCGGGCCGCTGGCTAGTGACCCGCACCAACTGGGAGGGCTTAAGTCCTCCCTTACACTTACCCCAACTCAAACCTCATGAACCTTCTGACAGCCGAATTCATTCAACGCAAAAGCATTCTCAAGTCTCAGCCCGTCCCCGGTGATGGTGTTCAAGCTCCCGGTTATGTAACGCTCCGACAGTGGGCAACTGACCAATGGGCAATCCACTTCTACAATGCTCAAGACGGCGGATTCCATAACGGCCGCTACTTCAACAACTTGGCTGATGCCGAGGTTGATTTTACCGACCGGGTGACAGAGTATGCTCCTTTGCGGGCCCTCGCCTAGCACCCGCACCAACCAGCCCCATCTGCCAAAACGGATGGGGCGTTTTAAAGCCCATCGAACTATTGATAATCGCTCTTTTCAATAGTTCTCATCCCTACCCTACCCAATCAACCAGCCATGACCCAAACTGCACTCGCTGCCATCGACCGCCCCCAACTGCCAACCTTCCCTCACCTCGACCGCGACCCCGACGTGCTAGTTCAGTTGCTAGCAGACAAGCGCTCGGTTAACACTCGACGGGTTTATGTCAGCGACGTGCGGGACTTCTTCAAGACTATGACCGGGCAACTGCCAACTAAAGCTGCCGTGACTGCATTCTTGCGACTGTCAGAGTGCGATGCCGTATCGCTGGTACTCAAGTGGAAGTCGATAATGATGAGCGGGGAGGGACGGAAAAAGCCCCTCGCAGAAGCCACAATTAACCGCAGACTCGCAGCTATTAAATCACTTGTTAGTATGGGGTTAAACTTAGGCGTTTGTGAGTTTAACTTGGCAAGAATTAAGGGCGAATCTATCCAGAAATACCGCGACACAACAGGCATTAACAAAGCAAGCTTTGAGCGCATCCTATCGACTTGTGACCGCGAAACAGTCGCTGGAAAGCGCGATTATGCACTGCTTAGGTTGTTGTGGGGTAACGCTTTGAGGCGAAACGAAGTAAGTCAATTAAGCATCGGTGACTTTAACCCCTGGGCTCGAACTTTACGGATACTTGGTAAGGGACGCGGGACGCAAGCTGAGACTATTGACTTGGGTGCAGCGACGGCTCAAGCGGTAGCTGATTGGCTAGCAGTTCGACCGGGGACAGCGACCGAGAGCGACCCAATATTTATTGCCCTAAATTATGCAGCTTCGGGGCATCGCCTCACCGGGGACGGGCTTTACAAATTGGTGCAGGCTCGGACTAAAAAAGCAGGGATTGATAAGGTAATGAGTCCGCATCGCATCAGGCACAGCGCCATTACCGCAGCGCTCGACGCAACCGATGGGAATGTGCGTAAGGTGCAGAAACTCAGTCGGCACAAGAAGCTAGACACGTTAATGATTTATGATGACAATCGCGCTCGTGACCAACGCGAGGTGAGCGAACTGCTGGATGCGATGTTCTGAGCCAAGAAAAATCCCCCAACTTTCGAGTTTGAGGGATTCCGGTTCTGGCAACTGTCGGCAAGTGCGATCGCACTTGCCACCAGCTAACAGAATATCGGCCGCTCTTTTTGGTCAAACAATTTCAGATTTTAGATTCAGATTTTAGATTCTCGCCCGTGCAGTTGCTGTGCAAACCGCGCAGAAACAGGAATCAAGGTGTGCCAAGTTTTAATCCCTGCTAAGGTTTAGGGTTTTAGTGGCGGTTTGCAGTAACGCAGTAAGTAATGAAGGAGTTTCAATTCCTGATAGGGTTTTGGGGTGATTGGATGGTCAGCAGTGCCAAGGCTGGGAGAAGCACAACAGGTACAGCAGGCAGGGTCAGAGCGGTCGAAGTGTTGCGGGGTTGCCACGATGGGAGCGATAGCGGTGGCAGTCTAGCTTTTTTCCGTCACACTCGCACGTTGCAACACACTGCTTTTTTAAAAACTGGGATGAGGTGGCACACACAGAGCGGTGAGTGCGCGGTTAAAAATCCGTACAGATTCACAGTTGATAATCCTTTATGTAAAAGCTATCATTATTACGTTCTTTAAAAAAGTAAAATAATATGTTTCCCCTAGAAAGTGGTGTTTATGTTGGCATTGGTACTGTCTTAGGTTCCCTAATTTCAGGTGTTTTAGTAATGAGAAATAATTCAAAAAATAATGAGTTTCAAATGGAGCGAGAAAATCAACAAAGAATTTGGCAAGAAGAAAGCGAGCGAAGAAAATGGTATCGTGAAAAACTTTACGAATCCTATAGAAATTCAATTCACATTTTAACAAAAGTTATACAAGCGCAATATAAATCGCAATTTACAAGTGAATACGATGATTCATATAATCCCGAACACGATTTAGACCTCGAACTACTCATAAAAAATTTATACTTTGAATTTTCTTCTGAATTTAGTTTAATAATAGTGGGTCATCCTGATAAAGAGACTAAAGAAATAAATGGACTAACAACTATAATTATTGAGAAAGGTGTGTTTAGAGATCCTTTTACTCTGCGGGAATTAATCACTGAAATAATGGAAAAAGACCCCCGTATAAAAGATGTTAATGAAGAGTATTTAAACAAGCAAAAGTCTTCAAAAATTCTAACTTGATGTAGTAATGTTCAAGATATCTCTAACAGATAGTTAGTAGAAACCCGCCAGAGTCAGAGTCTAGCGGGTTAATGGTGTTTTGATACAGTTGATAGTTTCACTCGCAACCTATACCGTCTTTATCTCTATCGAATTTGTGGGGGTCAGGCTGTAGCACCCTAAAACGCTTTTGGGAAATATCCCCACAATCCAAATCAGGCGGGGCAGGCGGAATACACACATCGGGGTAACTTGGGTCGCAATTATTCTGGGAATTTGGTGCAGGTCTTTGTGGAGTTGATGCAGGTTTTTGTGGGGCAGCAGCGGGTTTTACTGCACACTGATTTTTTCTAAAGTCCCAAGGAGGGCAAGGGTTGGCTTGGCTCCACAACCCGACTCGGTTTTGCTTAGCAACGCTTTGAGCTTGGCGCAATTGTTCGGCGGTCGTGCGGCAGTTGCCGATGTACTGCTCATAGACCCATGCTTGCCCTTCTTGCAGCAATTGCAGATTAATGTTTTTGTCACTGAACACCACACCAACCGTGCGACCGTATTGGTCTTTGTCCACAGGCAGAACCTTAACTGATGCACCTCTCGGAAGGAGCGCACTAAGCCGATTGCCTGCCTCTTGTCCTCCCGCTTGATTCCTTTCAGGCGTATCAATGCACGCCAACCTCACGGTTATGTTTTGCCCGTTGCTGCGGATTGTGAGGGTGTCGCCGTCGCCGACGCTAACCACCTGGGCGTTAATAACTTGTGCTTGAGAAACTTGAGCCGTAATTGCTGGGACGGTTGGTGGAATGAACATCTACTAGAGTCCGTTTAGTGATTGCTAGGTGCTTAATTGCTGTATCTGCTGCCATGCTCTACAAGTATAGTCAGCGCGGAACGGGAACCCAATGGACATTGCCGACCTACTTAACGCGATGTTTTAAGCAAATAAATCCCTCAATTATCAAGTGTTTGGGGACTTCCGGTTTTGATATTTGTCGCCGTAGGCGATCGGCAGAGCCGACCGCAAACAGATTCTCGCCTGCTCGGAAAGGAAGGAATCTTCAACCGAGCTGTGTGCATGACTCGATTGAAAGTAGGTTCCGGCGTGACCGTGGCTGAAAAAGCCGAATCAAATGGAACCCAACGGCATGAAGTGTGCTTGGTTTCAATTCCTGATAGGGTTTGAAATTATGTCACTAGGAGCTTACTTTCCGATGAAAGTTTATGTCTATACTCACGACTTTGAGGAAGGCGGGAAGGAAAACCCAAAAAAAATCCACTTTGCCCGTATCCCAGTAATTGGAGAGTGCATTGTACTCTCCAACAATCCTAATTGGTACAAAGTGGTACTCGTGCTTCACACACCATACATGGCCGCCGACGCTGATGCCGAAGTATGGTGTGTGAAAATTACTGGTTCAGCAGCTAGAAAGGCGGCAGGATATAGCGCATCCTAACGCAGAGCTTAGAACTCCTACAGCTTCATCAAAATTTAACAGTTTCCCCGCTTTCTTCACTGTACTCGAAGGCGGGTTTTCTTTACCTGTCAAGAGAAACCTGGAATCAACAATATGCGATGTGGACTTAATACTTTGGCAAGGACTTATGACCCGCGACCAGTGCGGGGTCACGGAACTGCTAGATGCGATGTTCTAATGAGTGAATATCAGCCTCTAAACTATTTAAAAAAAGCTCACTGTATCCTAATAGTTGGGGCTTTCTGGTTTGAGCATCTATAACTGTCGCGATAGATCCGCCAACAAGGAAACTGAAGTCGAGCCGTCTGCATACCTGGACTGAAAATTCCCGCCCCGCTTCAGAAACACGATTCAAAACGAATCAAACTCACCGAAATTGAGGCTAAAATCGGGTGAAACCCGCGTGGCTTCGTTAAAAGTTTGATTCTGCATCTCCTAAAAAAGGAATCAGATAGAATAAAAAGCCCTACCCCTAAAGTAAGAGCAAACCCTTGACCTGTGTACATCCCAGCGCGTAGCGAGGCGGTGCTGAGATTTGAGGTTTGATTCGGCTTTTTTGGGTTTCCGGCTGCTTGATTCGTGTTTTTCGGTGGGGATGCGGATGAAACTGGTTGAAGTTAAAGGCAGAATCGGAGTATACCCCAGAGGCATAGAACGAGTGGACGCGGACATGGAGCGAGGGCTGCTAGCCATTAAGTTGTTTCAAATTGCCACTACCACCAACCCAGCGCTACTTCTCCCAGAAGTTGCCGATGAGCAACACATGGAATTTAGAAAGGCTTGGAGGCTCACTAAACAGGTGCTGAGCGCTGCGGAAATAAGCGCGTTTAAGGAGATGCTCAAGCACTACTCGAACTGACGAAATTCCGACGCATTTAGGCACAGAAAAACCCGCTTGATTGCGGGTCTGTCGAACTCAATTTGATTCAGCTTTCGCTATCTTTTTCCCATGCCAGAACTTCTCGGCTTCCCAACCTGCACGAGCAGCCGGAGCTTGCAAATATTCCTTTCTCCCGCCCGCTTGGTAATGGTGCTGACCCCGAACAAATTCAAAGTCAAATTCGTAATTTTCCATTGCTTATTCCCTAGTATTGGGTTGGCTGCAATTCCCAAATCTCCTTTAACACAGTGGCGCTCGGTTGGGTAAATTTTACTACCCTAAATTACCTCCTTTTTCACAATTCTCTTTAACATATCTGATTGAGCTTCCTAGGGCTTTGGAAAACTCTTCCCCTCTCTCAATAGGTACTGCGCTTCCGCCCCAGTTAGTGATTTCATATTGCAGATAAGGTTCATCTGCGTAGACAATCTGACTGATTGTAATAGCAGGCTTAGAACTTGGATTTTCTTCGATTATTCGATATGTATTAGCTGGCATTGTCGCCTCCTTTGATTAATCGTTCTAACGCTTCCCTTGCATCGGTGTATCGGTCGTGATTTCGCCCGCCACGACGAATATTCCACAGTATCCAGATAGTTCTCTCAACCCCCAAGTCCTGAGCAATGATGAGCTTTGCTAGCTCCATCTTTTCATCCTGTTCCAAGGGAGAGTCTGTAGCAAAAACAGCCATTTCGACCGTTCCAGCCATAATCCCGTCAAACATAGTTGAAATGCGTTCCGCCCTTGTTCCGCAAGGCTTTCCTGGATTGTGCGGGTCTGTTCCGGGAGCATCTAAAGGCGTTCCAGACTGTTCCGACTGTTCCAAACTCTCGCGCCTTGGAACGCCCCCAGACGAGGTTTGATTGCTTTCAATTTCTATTTCTATTTCTATTTTTGGCATCAAACCCAGTGCCGGGTTGCCAATAGTGGAAAGAATAATTGGGGTTTGTTCGGTCATCGAAGCAGGAATTAATCGCTTCAAGTCAGAGGTTAATTTGTCTCTGGTATCCTTGCTGGCAATGACTCTTTGATTGTTCAACAACTGTTCAATCACTCCATAAGAACCTTGCTCCTCACCATTGCTCGTAGTCCGCACTAAGCCTTGAGCTATGAGCGCCAAATTCAGACGGATATTGCTATCTGCAACCCCACTTGATGCAAGGTTAAAAGTCTGCGTACAGATGAAGTAGCCGACGTTATACTGACCCCCAACAGTCGCGATGCTTCCCAGCTTAGAAGCCTTATCTTCCCATAGTTGTGCGTTTCGTTTTTGAACTAAACACTGATGAGTCGCAAACCAATCTTCAAGGATTAATTTAATTGGTCGGTTGCGGTAGGTTTCCTCAGTTGCGGGCTTTGATTTTCGGGATTGTAACTTCTCATAAACATCGTCCAGAAACCTCATCGACTCCTCTGGAAACAGGGGGTCAAATATCGCAATTCGGTCGCGAGGAACGCCGGGAAAATCTTCATATTTTTGGGCGATGACGTAGATATCAGCCTCTGGAAATCGTGTCTTTGTCTCTCTTAACCACTTGTGCAGAGTGCGGGTTTTTCCGGTGCGAGTCGGGCCTGCCAGAAAAATTGAGGTATTGATGCCCGCTAAAGAATTCAAGACCTTGCTAGCTACTTGCCGAGCTATCTCAATGTTGTTGGGCCCAACATTCTGATCAGCCTTAATTGCTGGTGCTGTCGCTGATTCAACCTTGTCGCCAGGATTGGACACAGATTCCAGCGTCGCCGTGCCTGTGAGAAGAGCCTGCTGCTCTTGAGGGCTGATGCCTAGAGATTCACAGTAAGCTGTTTCTAATTCATCCTCAAATGCCCTTTCGTCAGCTTCGGCCAGCTTCTTGTATCTGGTAGCCGT
>NZ_JAUBRK010000095.1:0-18839 GCF_036701825.1 Microcoleus sp. MOSTC5
GAAGGAAGAAGGAAGAAGGAAGAAGGAAGAAGGAAGAAGGAAGAAGGAAGAAGGAAGAAGGAAGAAGGAAGAAGGAAAAAGGAAGAACAAAAATTTAATCATTGCTGGAGGGCGGGCTAGAAGCCCATCCCACAAGAGAATTGACTCTTTGTGGAACAGGCATCTTCTTTGTTCGTGACAGATACCTAAGATGTCATTACTAGACTACGAACTAATTAATGCAAGAAGTGGCGGATGTCGGTGAAAACCATTGTGATTCCGAGTTGGTTGGCTGCTTCGATGGAATCTCGATCGCGCATACTTCCGCCTGGTTGGACGATCGCAATTATTCCCGCCTCAGCCGCAGTTTTGACTGAATCGTCGAAGGGGAAGAAACCATCGCTAGCCAAAATCGCTCCTTTGCTCTTCTCTGCTGCTTGTTCCAATGCTAGTTTAACCGATCCCACGCGATTCATTTGTCCGGCGCCGACACCGATTGTAGTGCGATCGCGCGTCACAACGATCGCATTTGATTTGACGTGTTTTGCTACTTTCCAAGCAAACAGCAATTCTTCCAACTCTGTCGCCGTCGGCTGTTTCTCAGTAACAGTCCGCCATTTGCTAGTTTCTTCTACTATATTATCTGACTCTTGTACCAGCAAACCGCCTGCAATAATTTTAACAGTTTGTGGCGGCCCTTGAGTCAAATCTGGCAAAATTAATACTCGAACTTTCGCCTTTTTCTTGATAATTTCTTCTGCTTCTGGTTCGCACCCCGGCGCGACGATACATTCTAAAAATGTTTGAGTTAACGCCGTTGCGGTAGCAGCATCAATCGGGCGGTTGAGGGCGACAATTCCACCGAAAGCTGAGACTGAATCGGTGTCGAAGGCTTTTTGATACGCTTCAGAAATAGTTGTTCCCAAGGCTGTACCGCAAGGATTTGTATGCTTCAGAATAGCGGCGGCGGGCGTGTCGGGGAATTCTACTATCAGCCGCCTTGCTGCTTCTAAATCTACTAAATTATTGTAGCTTAATTCTTTGCCTTGCAGGATGGTGCTAGTCGTCCAGCCTGTCGGTATACTTCCGCTTTGATACCAGGTGGCGGCTTGATGGGGATTTTCGCCGTAGCGGAGAGTTTGCAACTCTTTGCCTGATAAATTAAACTGCTCTGGTAGCGAATATTCTTCACCGGATTGGCTGCTGAGATAAGTTGCGATCGCGCGATCGTAGTTGGCTGTATGTTTGAAGGTTTCCAGCGCGCATCTTTGCCGGAATTTCAAGGAGGCTTCCCCGCCGTTTTGCCGCATTTCTGCTAAATAAGTATTGTACTGTTCCGGGTCGCACAAAACTGTCAAATGAGCGTGGTTTTTGGCTGAAGCTCTCAGCAGCGCCGGCCCGCCGATATCTATCTGCTCTATTGCGTCGGTTAGCGTTACTCCCGGTTTAGCAATTGTCTCTTCAAATGGATACAAATTGACCACAACTAGATCGATCGCGCGAATTTGATTTTCATTTAAATCTGTTAGATCTTGCGGTACATCGCGGCGTGCTAAAATACCACCGTGGATTCGAGGGTGAAGTGTTTTGACTCGGCCTCCCAAAATTTCGGGAGAACCAGTATATTCTGCAACTTTGGTGACTGGAATTCCAGCTTCTTTGAGGACAGTTGCTGTCCCGCCGCTGCTAATTATGTCAAATTCAAATTCTTCTACTAGACTGCGCGCTAAGTCGATTAGTCCGGTTTTATTAGATGTGCTTAGAAGTGCTAGACGTGCCATTGGTTTGAAGTTGCGAGCGCAAAAATAGACAGGTTATATTTTATATCAAATTTGGTGGCAGGGACATGATTTGATAAATGCTAGTTATGATTATTTTTGAGTTAATAAAGATGAGTTCGCTTGTTTTTAACCTTATTTTTTTTCAAAACTATATGATTTTTTATACTGACCCGTGGCTTCTAAATATTTATGACTTGCGCGTGGCTTTGGTTATTTTGTCCAGTGCAAGGGGAATTGAAGCCATATCCAGCCTTCACACTTCGTCTGCCTACGTAAGTGTCAATGTTGTTTAAGTTACTTAAAAAAGCGTAATAGATAATTCGATGGCGATCGCTCTGGAATTTTAACGATGTTTTATGATGAATTCTAAAAGTAATGTGCTAGCATCGGGTGTAAATTGCTCGATCCCTAAATTTGCGGGAACATTGGGCGATGCAACACCTTCATCTAAAAAATAATTTGGTAGGGTTTAAATATGTTTTTTCAAGAAGCCGATTCTGAAAATAAGCTCAGTAATATTAGCAGAAACCATAAAAAAAATGCTCAAAAAAATATGAGCAACAGAAGAGACTACCAAGAGATGCCCAAAAAAAGAGCCGAGAATTCGACAGATGCTAACATTTCCGAAGCTTATAGTGTTAGTTTGTGCGAACTGCAGCAGATGGAGCGATCGATGGAACAGCTAAAGCAGGATTTGAAGGCTAGCGAATCTCGCTTTCGGAATGTGATCGAAAAAAATGCCGACGGCATCGCAATCGTTAACAAGCGAGGACTTGTGTGTTTTGCCAATCCGTCAGCAGAAGCGCTGTTTAACTGCAAAGCAGAGGAACTTTTAGGTCAAGCATTTTTTGGCAATTTGGTAGTAGAAAGTTCAGCTTGCGACATTGAGATGGCCACGGATATTATTCCCCAAGTTGGAAAAACAGAAGTAGCAGGAACTCGCGTCGTGCAAACAGAAGTTGAAGCTATTCGCCAGCAAAAAGCAAATGCTGTAGTAGAAATGCGGGTGGTGGAAACGGAATGGGAGGGAGAAATGGCTTATTTAGCTACGCTGCGGGACATTACCGATCGCAAGCGCGCAGAAGAAATGCTTTGGTTGTACGATCGAGCTATAGCAGCTACTAGCACCGGAGTTACGATTTCTGACGCCACTGACCCCGAACATCCCATTATTTATTGCAATCCCGCATTTGAAAGCATGACAGGTTATCGCCGACAGGAAATTCTCGGAAAAAACTGCCGATTTTTGCACGGAAGCGATACGAATCCGGCGGCAGTAGAAATCATTCGCCAAGCCTTCCAAACAGAAAGCGAATGCAAGGTAATATTAAAGAATTATCGCAAAGACGGAACCGCTTTTTGGAATTGTTTCTCAATATCTCCCGTGCGCGATCGAATGGGCAAATTAACTCATTTTATTGGCGTACAGAGAGACATCACTGAGCGCAAAAAAGCCGAAGAAGCCTTGCATAATTCCGAAGCACAAAGCAGAGAACAAGCCGCTCAACTAGCAGCCACACTTAACCAACTCAAAACCACTCATTCCCAATTAGTTCAAAGCGAAAAAATGTCTAGCTTGGGATTGCTACTGGCCGGCGTCGCTCACGAAATTAACAACCCAGTCAGCTTCATTTACGGCAATATCGCTCATCTCACAAATTATACTCAAGACTTGTTTCAGCACCTCGAACTTTATCAACAGCACTATCCTAATCCAGTCGCCGAAATTCAAGAGGAAAGAGAAAAAAAAGATCTCGATTTTTTAGCGGAAGATTTACCTAAAATACTGTCTTCAATGAGCGTTGGTGTGGAGCGGATTTGCCAGATTGTGCAGTCGCTGCGGAACTTTTCGCGGCATGACGATTCACAGATGAAACCCGTTAACCTCCACGAAGGTATTGACAGCACGCTGCTAATTCTCAATCACCGGTTGAAAGGGAACGGAGAAAAGCCGCAAGTTCAAATTGTAAAACACTACGGAGAATTGCCGACTGTTGAGTGTTTTGCTGGGCCGATCAATCAAGTTTTTATGAATATTCTCAGCAATGCGATCGATGCTTTAGAAGATGCGAACAGTAGGCAAAATTGTCAAGGAATGCTAGAAAATCCCAGCCAAATTAGGATTGGTACGGAAGTTGTCGGCAATTTTGTAGAAATTAAAATTGCCGACAACGGCCCGGGAATAACTGAGCAAGTCAAACAGCATATCTTCGATACATTTTTTACTACCAAGCCCATTGGCAAAGGCACGGGAATGGGTTTGTCAATTAGCTATCAAATTATTGTAGAAAGACACAAAGGCGAATTATACTGTACTTCGGAATTGGGCAAGGGCACGGAATTTACTATCAGAATTCCGATCGCACATTAGCGCGGAATGTGCAATCTGCAGCTTACCAACTTGATATATAGGCAAACAAGCGAGCGGGACGCTCACACTCCTAAAAAACGAGAAAAATCGTTTTTTCTCGTTCCCAGACTCGGGCTGGGAACGCATACTTAGAGGCTCTGCCTCCCCATTGTAGAGACAATTGTAAGGTGCTTTTCGGCTCACCTTACCCGCATAAATAGCGAATTAAAAAACCTCCGCACCTTCCAACTTCTTAAAAGTTTCAACCTTAGCCCTCGCCGCTTCCCCGCAAGTCTTCGGCGTCGGAAACATCTTCCCAGGATTCGCCAAACCTTTCGGATTAAACACCTGACGCACCCACTGCATCGTCTCCAAATCTACCTCCGAAAACATATCCGGCATAAAACACTTCTTGTCAGCGCCGATGCCGTGTTCCCCGGAAAGACTTCCCCCAACTTTCACGCAAAGCCTGAGAATTTCTCCGCCCAATTCTTCAACCTTTTCCAGCGCACCTTTTACCGAGTTATCGTAGAGAATCAGCGGGTGTAAATTCCCATCTCCCGCGTGAAATACATTGGCAATTCGATAACCGTATTTCTCGCTCAAACCCTCAATTTCTTTCAAAACATAAGCCATTTGCGTTCGGGGAATTACGCCGTCTTGCACGTAATAATCCGGGCTGAGATGACCCGCCGCCGCAAAAGCAGCTTTCCGCCCTTTCCAAATTTTTAGGCGCGTTTCCGGGTCGCTTGCCGCGGTGATATTTCGCGCTCCGTTATGCTTGCAAATATCGGCAATCCGCTGTTTGTTGGTGGCAACTTCCACTTCTAAACCGTCGATTTCTACGAGGAGAATTGCTGCGGCATCGCGGGGATAACATCCAGTTGCCACCACATCTTCCACAGCATTGATGCTGATGTTATCCATGATTTCCATGCCGCCGGGAATAATACCAGCGCTGATAATATCAGAAACTGATTCGCCCGCTGCTTCTATACTGGAAAAATCCGCTAGGAGAACGCAAATAGATTCCGGCGCTTTGAGAATTCGCAAAGTCACTTCTGTGGCGATTCCTAAAGTGCCTTCGGAACCGACAAATACACCAGTTAAATCGTAACCGGGCATTTCGGAAATTTCGCCACCGACATCGACAATTGAACCATCGGGAAGTACCAATTTTAATCCTAAAACGTGATTCGTTGTGACTCCGTATTTGAGGCAGTGAACGCCCCCTGAATTTTCGGCAACGTTGCCGCCAATCGAACAAACAATTTGACTGGAAGGATCTGGCGCGTAGTAGAAACCAGCGCCGCTAACTGCTTGCGTTACCCAGTTATTAATTACTCCCGGTTGCACGACTACTTGCTGATTTTCTAAGTCTACTTTCAGGATTTTTCGCATCAGGGCAGTAACAATCAGCACGCAGTTTTCTACAGGCAAAGCGCCGCCGGAAAGGCCTGTTCCAGCGCCTCTAGCCACCCAGGGAATTGAGTTGCGATCGCATATTTTGACCACTTGCGCCACTTCCTCCGTAGTTCGAGGCAATACCGCCACGGCGGGGCGCTGGCGGTAGCTGGCGAGTCCGTCGCACTCGTAGACAATCAATTCTTCGCGGCGCTGCACCACCCCATTTTTGCCGACTACAGCCTCGAATTCTTTAATAACGGGTTTCCAGTTGCGTTCTGTTTCTACGGCTATCATTAGTGAATTTAATTAGGGAACTCTCAATAATATTGTTGCAAATTTTACTATTTTTGTGCAATTATTTTTCTAAGGGTTGCAATATTGACACAGGGAAGGATCGGCAGTCTCTCGACCGTCGGGAAATTGTTTTTCTTTAGTATAACCGCAGTTTTTGCATTTATAGATTGCCGATCGCACTAGCTGAGTCGGAAAATAGCAAAGTTCGCAGGGCAATCCGATTTTCGTCTCAGCAATATCGAATCCCGGCCAACCGCACTCCGGGCAGAATTGCTTAAATTTTTTAACTAAATCGAGAGTTGCATTTTCGATGTTTTTCATCCGAGTTGGATTGTACATCGCCCGCATATCTGTTTCGATGTGAACTCGGCCGGTTGACGATTTTTTTAAGCCTGCTTTAACAGCGTCAAAAAGTTGTTTTTCTGTCTTAATGCCCTTGACAATTTCACCGTTACCGAGGGCAGCGTCGCCAACTACAACCACCAGTCCGTGTTCGGGAAATCCAGCTTTTTTAGCAAAATCCTCTGCTTCTTCTATACTGGAAACTAACTGGTGACTGTAGTTAGTTTCAACCGACAAAGATTCGCCGATTAGTTCTAGATTGTTGGCTCGATCTAATAAAATTACTATTTCTCTGTTAGCTGGAATATACGGCATCATTGGGTGAGGGCCGAAAGTACCTTCGCTGGCAAAGGCAAGAGTTTCGCCCGCAATTTCTAGGGCTTTTTGTGCTTTCTGGCGAGCCGCTTCTATTTGTGTTCCTAAGCGTTTGACTTCTCTGGTGAAGGTGCCGAGTGCGTCAGTGTCAAGCGCCGCAGGTACTAGGATATTTACGCCAAATTCTCGTTCCAAAACGGGAGCCATTACCCGTTCTTTTTGGTGCATGGTAGCAATAACTGCGGTGCGATCGCTCAATAACTGATTGGGATTCACAGGCTCAGAAATATTAGACATACAGCAGCATCATTTTAGGAAAAAAAACTCACCTACACCCTTTCCACCGCCCCACAACCGATAGAAACCCTGACTTAACTTCAGAGTAAAAATTTTAGACCTCAGTTAAATATTCATGATATTCACCTGTGGACTTAATTTAAAATTCTTCAATCGTCAATCTAAAATCTAAAATCTAAAATCGTATTAGTTGCCTCCTGTCACTCCCCCAGCTTGACCTCTGAGTACAAAAATTACTCCCGTCATAATCATGGCCACGCCTACTAACCGCAGCGGCGGCAAAGGCTCGTGAAATATAAGTTTGCCACCTAAAACAGTAAACAGGTAACTAATTGACAGTAAAGGCGAGACTATGCTAAGGTTTGCCCGCGACAAAACTACAATAAAGCCGATCGAAGAAATTGCATACAAAGAAAGACCGCCTACAATCAAAGGCTGGGTAGCCATTGCTATAATTTTTTCCATTAAATTAGCAGCGCCAATGGGCCCTAATATTTTAGCTCCTGCCTTCAGGCTGAATTGACCTGCGACGCCGCACAAGATTGCAGCAAGCAATAACATAAAAACGCTTCTATTCATAAGTTTACTAACCTATAGTACAATCAAAAATTGCCGTTTCCAAAAACCTAAAAAACTTTAATTAAGTTTTGTTAGGTTTTATTCACCACTAATATTTTAAGCAGAGATACGGGAAAATCAAGTATGGTCGATCGCGATCGAGAGTTGAACAAATATATGGCAGAGCAGACCAACCCAAGCGGAGAATATACTCTAGAACTATCCATACTCATGCCTTGTCTGAACGAAGCAGAAACTTTAGAAATCTGCATCGAGAAGGCACAGAAGTCCCTGCGCGAACTTGATATTGCAGGCGAGGTCATCATAGCAGACAACGGCAGCACTGACGGTTCTCAAGATATCGCTACCAGAATGGGAGCGAGAGTCGTCCCCGTAGCAGCCAAAGGCTACGGCAGCGCCCTGATGGGAGGCATCATCGCAGCGCGCGGAGTTTATATTATCATGGGCGATGCTGACGACAGCTACAATTTTTCCAACCTCGGCGCTTTTATCAACAAATTGCGAGAAGGTTTCGACTTAGTGATGGGAAACCGCTTTCAAGGGGGCATCAAACCGGGTGCAATGCCGCCGCTGCACAAATATTTAGGAAATCCGGTGCTGACATGGGTTGGGCGGCTATTTTTTGCAAGTCCCGTCGGCGATTTTCACTGCGGACTCAGGGGTTTTAGGAGAGACTCAATTTTGAAACTCGACTTGCAAACAACGGGGATGGAATTTGCTAGCGAAATGGTGGTCAAGGCCTCTGTATACAAGCTGCGGATAACTGAAATCCCAACGGTACTTTCTCCCGACGGCCGCAGCCGGCCGCCACACTTGCGAACTTGGCGAGATGGCTGGCGGCACCTCCGATTTTTGCTGCTTTACAGTCCTCGGTGGCTGTTTTTGTATCCGGGTGCTGCGCTGATGATTTGGGGTCTAATTGTTAGCATTTGGCTGTTACCCGGTACTCAAAAGATTGGGAGTATCAGCTTTGATGTACACACGCTGCTTTATGGTGCGATCGCAATTATCATCGGTTTTCAAGCAGTAACTTTCGCTTTTTTCACCAAGATTTTTGCCATCAGCGAGAAATTCCTGCCCGAAGACCCCAAACTCAACAAAATATTTCGCTATGTCACCCTAGAGACAGGATTGATTGTCGGAGTCACGCTGATTTTAATCGGAATAGTTGGCTCGTTCTTGTCATTAACTATCTGGAGCGAAACGGCTTTTGGTACTCTCGATCCTTCTAAAACTCTGCGTTTAGTTATTCCCTCGCTCACTTGCCTGACTGTCGGTTTGCAGATGGTTTTGTCGAGCTTTTTTCTCAGCGTGCTGAGCTTGAAGCGAAGGTGATAACATCACTCCAGTAAATGATTACTTCATACTTCATTATTGTTGTTTATGTGATATTCAACATAAGAGCGCAGCACAGCGTTCATTAGAGATTGATAGCCTTTTCCTTGGCTTTTAAACCAATCTAATACATCGCTATCAACTCTTAAAGAAATAGCTTGTTTTGTCAGTGGTGTTACGAGTTTTGCTTTTGCCCAAAAATTCGCATCTAATTCAGGAATATCAGATGTATCGATCGCAGATTCTGGAATATTCTCTAATTCTTCAAGTCGTTTGCGCGAGATAGTCATATTCAAACTGCATAATGCTGTATATACAAAGCGTATCTACTTATAGTATAGCATAAAGGGCGATCGCTTCCTATTCATCTGCCTTCTAGGCTGAACAGTCGGTGGCATAAGCGATCGGACAAGCGAACGCTAGCTTCAGAAACTCGTTCTCAAAGTCCCTTGACACTATCAAATAGTTTGATATACCTTTAGATATGAGATGAACATCAAGTGACGGGAGATAATGAAAAAGAATCAAGATAGCATTTTTGATTTGTCGCCAAAAGAAGAAGCTGTACTCACATCAGTCTTTCACCGCGAACGTTACGGCTTGGAGATTATTGAGGCGGTGAAGGAGGCGAGTGGCGGGAAAATTAAACTCGGTTTTGGTTCCCTGTACCCAACCCTTCACAAGCTAGAGGAGAAAGGCTATTTAGAAGCACGCTGGGGTGATGAGACCCTGGAAGAAAGAGGTGGTGCGCGGCGGAGATACTACAGGATTACAGGATTAGGTGTGAAAGTTCTGGACGAGAAACAGCGATTCCTCAACGATCTGGCTAAGTGGGAACTAGCTTGGGGAGGGGTATAAAATGTTGTTAAACCAACACAAAGATATAATCGGAGGTATCATCGGTATCATCCTACTAATGGGCTTTATTATTGGCTCTATTATTGGTGATGTGCTGGGTCTTGTCTGCCTTTTCTCTAACCCTACCCTAGCAAAAACCCTATTTGGCATTTTTCTGTTTTGTCCTGCAACTTTCATAGTTTTCGTGGCACCTCTTTGTGTATTTTATGGCACTTTTGTGTACCTTACTGGTAGCGATCGAGGACCAGAAATAGGGAAGAAACTAATTATTAATGGGATAATTGGCATTTTTAGTGCTGGTACATTCATTCTGTTGATTGACGGTATTTTCCTCAAAGTTCCCTTTGGCATCCATGTGTTGTTTAGTTACTGCTTCTTACTGCTTTTGCTATTTGCACCGCAAGTTTACATAGCATGGTCAGCCATTCCAGAGGAAGATAAGAAGACCCAGTTCATTACATTGCTGGAGAATATCCTCCCGAGAGAATTTCATGAAGAGTGGCTGGGTGATTTGCGAGAGCAGCATCATCTGTCAATCAAGAAAGGCAAGCCACCCTGGAAAGTAGGTTTCAAAACCTTATTAACAGGTTTAGGTTTAATTCGGTCTTACCTCTGGTTGGAATCCGATAAGTTCATTTCACGATGGATGACCAGAGCAAAAAAGGTTTTCTTGGGATAGACGCTACAGCTAACAAGCAACGGTGGAAATTCCAGAAAAAAGGCACCGCTAACTAACCTGGTGCCTGCATTCAATAAAACACACGCTGATTATAACATATGCGACAGCTCAAAAGTTCTCATGGTGTCAGAGTTCCCAACTCTCAACGCCGTCAGTTTTTTGCTACCCAAATTCTACTGGTCAAGATAGCAGTTATTTGCTTTGCAGGTGGTGTGACGATTTACTATCAACAAAGTGTAATAGTCGGGACATTCGCGTCAATAGTTGCAGGGTGTACTGTAGAAATAATTGATGCTTGCCGCGAACAACACAACGATCGAAAACCGCAAAAAAATGTGACGAGGGTGAAGTAATTTTGTGTTAGGGGTAAGGCAGACCCTACCCCTATCAAATAAGACACTGAATTGTTCTACTGTGTCTTGAACTGGTATTTATGCGAACATCAATCTACCTTTAGGTTGAGGGATCGATCGCCCTAGTTGCCGAGCCGTCTCAATCCACTCCTGCATAATAATCTCTAAATTTTGCAGTGCTTCTCGATAAGTTTCGCCATCCGCAGCACATCCTGGCAATTCAGGTACTTCGCCAATAAATGCCTGGTCTTCCTCACTCCAGTAAATGATTACTTCATATTTCATTATCATCTTGGTTGACCAATTTATATTTCAGAATTACTGCACGAACTTGCTTTACTTGATAAGCTTTAGCTTTTGATTTATCTGCTTTCTGGGGTTGGAGGTTGAGAATTTATTCGACTCCCTCTTTGCTGAAAATATGGTGACTACCATTAATTCTTACATCAAATTCTAAAATCTGGAGAATTTGACATAAATCGCTAAAGGAAAAATTAGCATCGGATGCACCAACCATCAGCTTGGCCAGGAGTTTGTTTATTTGAGTCATTAATTATTTTCATTATAGTCTTTGCTTTAGTAGTCTAAAAATAGTGCAGGGGTATAAGCTACGCCCTACACCATTCTAAACTAATTTGGGAACCTTATTCTACTCCCTCAATCCGGTCTTCCACCTCCTGATAAAGTTCACGCAGACGATCCAAATTGTTCTCCGAAGTTTCCCAGTAACCCCGGCCATTCACCTCAAGCAAAGTGCTGACAATCTTGCGGAACGAATGAGGATTTAAGTTAAGCAAACGCTTCTGCATCTCCTCATCTTGGATAAACGTAGTGTTGACATCCTCATACACCCAATTATCCACAGCGCCCGCCGTCGCACTCCATCCAGTCGTATTCACCAGACGCTTAGAAATCTCCCGCACACCTTCATAACCGTGCGACAACATCCCCTCGTACCACTTCGGATTCAGCAGCTTAGTCCGCGAATCTAAACGCACGGTTTCTGATAGCGTCCGCACCTGCGCGTTGGCTGTGGTCGTATCAGCAACAAAGGATGCCGGTTTCTTCCCATCTGCGCGCAAACTGCCGATCAATTTAGTCGGATCGGAGTCGAAATAGTGCGACACGTCGGTTAGGGAAATCTCGGCAGAATCCAAGTTTTGGAAGGTGACTTCCGCAGTTTTCAAGGATGATTCAAAAATCTTCCGGTCTTGTTCCATTGTTCCGGGGTTGTCGGAAGAAAAGGCGAAGGATTTGCGAGTTAAGTACATTTCCTGCAACTCGGCTTCGCTTTCCCAAGTGCTGTTTTCCACAGCCAAGTTGACGTTAGATGAATAGGAACCAGAAGCATTGGAAAATACGCGGGTTGCTGCTTGTCGCAGGTTGATTCCCATTTCTTCCGCTTGCTTCAGGGCGTGTTTGCGGACGAAGTTCATCTCTAAGGGTTCGTCGGCTTCCGCTGCCATTTTCACGGCTTTATCTAACAAATTCATTTGGTTGATGAACAAGTCGCGGAATACGCCTGAACAGTTAATTACTACGTCGATCCGAGGGCGTCCCAACTCTTCTAAAGAAAGCAATTCGAGTTTGTTTACCCGGCCCAATGCGTCGGGTACTGGCTTCACTCCCACCATCCACATTACTTGGGCGAGGGATTCGCCGTATGTCTTGATGTTGTCGGTTCCCCACAACACAACGGCGATCGTTTCTGGGTAATTTCCGCCGTTATCAACGCGCTGTCTTTCTAACAGCCGATCGACTACAAGCTTAGCAGACTTAACCGCCCCCGTTGTAGGGATTGACTGCGGGTCTAAAGCGTGCATATTCTTGCCGGTCGGCAAAACATCCGGGTTGCGAATCGGATCGCCACCGGGGCCAGGCAGAACATACTCGCCTTCTAACGCGCGCAACAAAGCGCCTAATTCGTTGTCGGCACAAACTTGCTGCAAGCAGAATTCCAGATACTCAAACAGCGGTTTAATCGGTTCTGGATCGATTTTTTTGTAACCGGCGGCGTGCAAGGCTTCAACCCAAGGTGTTTTCTTGCCCATGTTGAAGAAATTCAACTTAGAAACAAGGGAAACTCTACCCTCAGCATCGGTTTGTTCCTTCACCAAAGCGCCAACGGCATCCCGACAGGCCAAGGTGATGTTTTGCAGCAATTCGACATCAGTTAAAATGCCTTTGTCGCTGTTGGTGTAAATTTCGCCGATATCGCGTCCGAGACTGTTAGCGATAATTCGCGGCAAGCTGATCAGCCCGTCTTCTTCGCGGTCTAAATTGGCGATATTCACCAAAGTTGCGATCGCCTCTTCCGCAGTCGGCGGCTTACCGATAACGTGCAAACCGCAAGGTAACAACCGCGACTCAATCTCCATCAATTTGCGGTAAACCAAGCCAACTAAATTGTCCCGTTCCTCCGGAGTCATTCCCGCAGCAACCCCTCTTTCTTGTTCGGGAGGTAGCGCAATATCCTTGTCCAAATTCACCAAACGGCATTTTTCGACGATCGCATCCACAATCGGCACACCGCGGCCAGTCTCTTTCAACGTTTGATAAGAAGCAATTAACTCGCTGAGTTCCTGTAAACCTTTGTACAAACCAGCATTTTCAGCCGGAGGAGTCAGATAACTGATTGTTTCAGCATAACTGCGGCGCTTGGCAATTGTTGCCTCGCTGGGATTGTTGGCGGCGTAATAATAGATATTGGGAATTTTGCCGATCAAACTGTCGGGATAACAATCCCCAGACATTCCCATCTGCTTACCCGGCATGAATTCTAGGGAACCGTGAGTGCCAAAGTGCAGCACCGCATCCGCACCCCAAATGCGCTCCAAATATGTATAGTAAGCAGCAAAACCGTGGTGCGGGCTGGCGGAACGAGAGAATAACAACCGCATCGGATCGCCTTCGTATCCAAAAGTAGGTTGAACTCCGATAAACACATTGCCGAAATGTTTGCCGAAAATCAGCAAATTTTGTCCGTCGCTGTTCAAATGTCCCGGAGGGGGACCCCAATTTTCTTGCAAGCGTTCCGAGTAAGGAGTGAATTCTTCGTATTCAGCTACGGACATCCGGTAAGCAATATTCAATTCCGGAGTTTGGTATTGGGCTGTTGCGTCGTGGATGACTTCTTGCATCAGTTTTTCGGCGGAACCCGGCAATTCTGGCAAGTCGTAACCGTTGCCTTTTAAGGCTTTCAATACTTGGTAAATCGAGCCGAAAACGTCCAAATAAGCGGCTGTTCCGACGTTGCCTTTGTCGGGCGGAAAACTGAAAACTGTAATCGCAACTTTTTTATCTAATTTTGGTTTGCGGCGCAGCATTGCCCATTTCATGGCGCGCTGGGAAATTGCTTCGATTCTATCTTGCAGGGCGATCGCCTTGCCAGTTGCGCCATCACGTCCCGACAAAATAATCGGTTCGATCGCACCATCCAACTCGGGAATGGCAATTTGCAAAGCAACTTGAATCGGGTGCAAGCCTAAATCGCTATTTTCCCACTCTTCCGTCGTTTGGAAAACCAGCGGCAAAGCCACCATGTAAGGGCAGTTTAGCTTTTTCAAAGTCTCGATCGCCTTCGGGTGATCTTGTTTCGCCGGGCCGCCCACCAGCGCAAAACCAGTCAGAGAAACGACCGCATCAATTATTGGCAGCGGTGCAACACCTTTCGCCCCAACTTCCAAGAAAAAAGTTTCGACGGGTTTCGAGAAGTCCAAACCGCCGGCAAAAATCGGCACCACCCGCGCCCCCATTGCCTCCAATTCCTGCACCATTGCTACATAGTGCGCGTCATCTCCCGTGACTAAGTGAGTCCGCTGCAACACCAAGCCTATGCAAGGTGCGAGGGGGTCTTTGAGGTCTGCCGAAATATCTTTGCGGGCGTTGTACCAGGTGAGATATCCTTTTACATCCTCAAACATCGACGGTGCCAAAGGATGCCAAATTCCCATGTCCGGGTAGACAACGGGCTCTTGAAAAGTTAGCTGTTCCTGGCCTTTGAAAACATATTTATGTGACAGCATCAGCAAGAAGTTTTCCAAGTTTTCTTGGGAACCGCCCAGCCAATACTGGAAACTCAGCATGAAGTTGCGCGCATCTTGGGCTTTGTCGATGGGCAAATATTTCAGCACTTTCGGCAAAGTTTGCAGCAGTTTTAGCATTCCGTCTTGGAAGGAACTCCCGGATTTTTCCTTCCGTTTTTTCATGAATTCGCCGATCGCACTTTTGCTTTGTCCCAACTGTGCCATCGAGAAACTGCCCATTTTATTTAGCCGCATCACCCCTGGCATCGACGGGAAGACGACGGCGACATCCAAGCTGTCGCGCAGCGGTTCAACTGCCGCTACCACTTTTTCGGCCAAATCTTCGATGAAAATTAGAGAAGCAATAAATACATTGGCATCCGCCACATCCCGCTTGAAGGCCTCGTAATTTTCCGGGCTGCGGAGTTCCTCGATCAGGTAGCCGCTGATTTCTATTGCCAAATTCGGATTTTTCTGGTTTATCGATCGAACCGCGGCCGACAGGGCGCTTTGATACTGCGGTTCCAGTACGACATAGACCACCTTCATGAGCGATCGCCCCTGCAAGTTTTCCGGCACAACGTGGCGAATGGTGGGCTTGACGTGAGTGAACATCCGGTTAGGCTCCTTTAAGATGCTGTTTTCGGGAATCGGGAATTTTTTTATCCCATAAGCATTTTTACCAGAAAACGCTTGCCATTAGGCGATTTGAGCCTGCACACTACACAATTCGACAAATTTCTGGCAACTTTTCGTTACATTTTTTGATAAATTCCTTGAGCAAATACTCCAGATTTTGTTTACAAAAATTTACTTGACAAATATTTTTTAGTATGTATAGGATTAATGGGTTGGATAAAAATAATTAAAAATTAATCAACGATTGAGAAAGAAATCCTGAAAAAAGTTCCAAGTTTTGTATAACCGATCAAACTTGCGATCGAGCAATTAACAGATGGAAAGAAGGCATAATTTGTGAAGGCAGAATGTAGCCTTCGGATAATTGCTGAGTCAAAAAAGTTGACATTTTACCAGGAACTTAAAACCATTTCATAACATCTGTTTTGTGTAAATTCCCGATCTGCGATCGACTTCATGGAAAGCTAATTGCTATAGAATCTCAAACTCATCAAAACCTCAAGGGGAAAACATGGCTAACTACGCAATTTTCGACGAACAATTCTACCTCGCCTCATATCCTTGGGTCAAACCAGCCATTGACGCAGGAGTAATCTCATCTGGGAGAGAACACTTTGAAAAATTCGGGCGAGAAGGCGGTCTAACTAAAGTATCGCGTTATTTTGACGAAAATGCCTACCTTGCTGGAAATCCAGACCTCGCACCTTTCGTCCGCACAGTCAACCCAAACGCGCCTTTTGCGACCGGCCTCGATCACTTTATCCAGTTCGGTTACGATGAAGGACAGCGCCGTACCCAAGTATCACCCGAATACAACGAAAGCTTTTATTTAGCAAACAACTCTGAACTCCAACCGTTCGTTCAGAACGGAACTTTCAAATCAGGGTACCAGCATTTCGTTCAATTCGGGGCCAAAGAAGGTCGTTTTGGAACTTCATTTTTTGAACCGGAATACTTAAAAGAAAACCCTGACATCGTGCCGTTTGTCAACTCTGGAAACTTGAAAACAGGCCGGGAACACTTCTTCAATTTTGGACAATTTGAGCCTGCCCGCGACGCGACTTTTGTCGGCACCCGCAGCAACGATGTTATAACTGGTGTTGGCGTGGGCGATGTCGAACTTGTGGGAGTGGAAGTAGGTATCGATCGCAACGGCAACCGTCAGTATGAAAGCTTTGGCACCAATGAATTCGATGTCCTGATTGGCGCCCCGGGAACTAATACATTCGTACTCGGAGTTCCTGCTACAGCCGGGAATGTCACCCCGACACCGCTGTATTTGGCTAACGGTCAAGCTACGATTCGCAACTTCGACATAGAAAGCGATTTTATCCAACTGCAAGGAACTTCTTTAAGCGGCTACAACCTAATTCCGGTTGGCAACAATTTGTCAATCCAGCGTTTTGGAGATGTGCTGGGCGTGATTGAAGGAGGATCGAGTTTGAATTTGACTTTCCAAGAATCTAACGGTAACGGTACTTTCTTGATTGGTTAGTCATTGGTCATTGGTCATTAGTCATTAGTCATTAGTTAATACTGATGATTGATGACTTTTTTATGTCGAGCAATTAACTGATAGAAGAAAGTATAATTACCGAAACAAAAATAAAGTCTTCGCATAATTAGTCACAAAAAATAATACTTAACCAGGAACTTAAAACCATTTCATAAAGTCTGCATTGTATAAATTATTGATAGGCGATCGAGTGAATGGAAAGCTGATGGGTATTCACGCTCCAAATCATCAAAACCGTAGGAGGAAAATATGGCTAACTACGCAATTTTTGACGAACAATACTACCTTTCGCAATATCCGTGGCTGAAACCAGCGATTGATGCAGGAATCATCAAATCTGGAAGAGAACACTTTGAAAAATTTGGTCAAGCCGCCGGCCTCACAAAAATATCGCGGTATTTTGACGAAGATACATATCTAGCTCAAAATCAAGATATTGCACCCTTTGTTCGCACCGCCAACAACCAAAACCGACCCTTTGCTTCAGGTTTAGACCACTTTATCCAGTTTGGTTACGAAGAAGGACGCACGCGAGTATCGCCTGACTACGACGAAGTTTTTTATTTAAAGCGCCACCCGGAAATAACTCCCTTCGTGCAGAACGGAATTTTTAAATCCGGCTTTCAACACTTTATCCAATTCGGAAAAACAGAAGGTAGGTACGGGACAAGTTTCTTTGAACCGCGTTACTTGTTAGACAACCCAGATGTGGCTGCGGTTGTGAATGCTGGAAGTTTAAAAACTGGTCGAGAACACTATCTAAATTTTGGGCAATTTGAGTCAAATCGATCGGCAGTTTTTACAGGAACCAACGGCAACGATAACGTTACAGGATTTACAGCGGGAAAAAATCAAATCGTGGGGCTGCAAGTAGCTTTAGCCACAACAAGTCCAGCAGCGGGCCTTAATAAGAATAAGTACGACGCTTTGAAGTTGGATGAAATCACTAGACTGCCTGTCCTGACTACCAATGAATTCGATACATTAATTGGCACTCCGGGAACTGATTACTTCGTCCTCGGAGATGCTGCTCCCAACAACCGACTTAGTTTTATCAGCCGGGTCGATTTCTATACGGGCAGCGGCGAGGCAAGGATTGTCAACTTTGAAAAAGGGAAAGATTATATCCAGCTCGTGGAAAGTTTCGATCGACTTACTATAAGTCGATCAGGGGGAGATTTATTAATTCAAACATCGGGAGATACAATTGCCAGAATTCAGGGCGGAGCCAATCTAAATCTGCAACAAATTTCGATGACAAATCCCTTTAATCCTCCAGTCTGTCTCACTTTACTCGGCTAGAAAGCATAGAGCTTAAGTGAGATTTGACACTTGGAAAAAATCACCCGATCGGGTATTGTGTCAGTTCCTGATGAGTGATAAATTGCATAAAGATCTCATTAAAGCCGCAGGAGGAAAACATGGCTAGTTACGCAATTTTTGACGAAAAATACTACCTTGCTCAATATCCTTGGGTAAAACCCGCCATTGATGCAGGAGTCATCAAATCGGGATTAGAACACTTTGAACAATTCGGTCAAGCCGGCGGCTTAACCAAAGTATCGCGGTATTTTGACGAAGCTACTTACCTTGCTGGCAAGCCAGACATCGCTGCCTTAGTCCGCACTCCCAACAACCCAAACGCCCCTTTTGCGACGGGCCTAGACCACTTTATTCAATACGGTTACGAAGAAGGTCGCACTCGCGTATCGCCTGAGTATGACGAAGCGTTTTATCTCGCAAATAACCGACAGTTGCAGCCGTTTATTCAAAATGGAACTTTTAAAAACGGCTACCAGCATTTCATTGAATTCGGCCTCAAAGACGGTCAGTTTGGGACTTCATTTTTTGAAACAGAATACTTACAAAAAAATCCCGATGTTCGGCCTTTTGTCGAATCGGGAGCATTGAAAACAGGTCGGGAACACTACTTCAATTTTGGCAAAAACGATCCAAGCCGCTCTGCGACTTTTGTCGGAACTCCTGGGAATGACATCCTCACTGGTCCCGGGGTAAGCTGTCAAACATCTAAACTGCATTAACTAAGTTACCTTTATTTTTTATTTTTCGGTTCCATTTCATAATTAGTT
>NZ_JAUBRK010000096.1:0-18577 GCF_036701825.1 Microcoleus sp. MOSTC5
AACTTTTGTTACATCTGTGGAAAAAATCCTGAAAGAATTTGGAGAAAACTATGTAATTAATTTTGTCTAGCTACTTAGCATTGCTGGTGCCGCGTTTCAATCCCTGATAGGGAGTTAGGTTAATTGCGGCCCGCAGCGAGATTTTCCGTGCAACAAGCAACTGCGTTTCAATCCCTGATAGGGAGTTAGGTTAATTGCGGCGCTAGAAGGATTAGGGAATTGCAAACAGGCAGCCCGTTTCAATCCCTGATAGGGAGTTAGGTTAATTGCGGCCTTTGTGGCTCAAGCTAAAGAGGATACCTTGCCGTTTCAATCCCTGATAGGGAGTTAGGTTAATTGCGGCTGGGCAGCTTGGATAGTTCCCCCACGGCTTGCGACAGCTTCGTTTCAATCCCTGATAGGGAGTTAGGTTAATTGCGGCACACGATCGACTATACCCGCAGCATCCACACAATCAGGCTGTTTCAATCCCTGATAGGGAGTTAGGTTAATTGCGGCCTTGGTTATCAAAGGTCAGCGCCCACGTTTTTGGTTTCAATCCCTGATAGGGAGTTAGGTTAATTGCGGCTGGTAGGCTTTGTCGATTGCCGGCAATCGCAATTGTTGGCAATCCCTGATAGGGAGTTAGGTTAATTGCGGCTCGATCAATTGAGTGGATTCGCGAGCGCCGATTTTTGGCAATCCCTGATAGGGAGTTAGGTTAATTGCGGCTTGGTTTATGCCACGCGGTTCCCGGACACCCCAATCTGGGATTTGGCAATCCCTGATAGGGAGTTAGGTTAATTGCGGCTGTACCTCGTCAAACCGAGCAGATCCCTGCTCGTTTATGCTTGGCAATCCCTGATAGGGAGTTAGGTTAATTGCGGCTCTAAAAAGGGATCGGATTCAATTGGATCGCGATCATTGGCAATCCCTGATAGGGAGTTAGGTTAATTGCGGCTTGATTTACCGTCCATCGATGCGTTTTTGTTCGCCGGAATTGGCAATCCCTGATAGGGAGTTAGGTTAATTGCGGCTCGGTAAGGCCACTCAATTAGCGGTTCGCTTTCGGGAAAAATTGGCAATCCCTGATAGGGAGTTAGGTTAATTGCGGCCGCTCGTGCCAGAAGCCTTACAGTATTTAGTTTTCAAGGTACTGTTCCGTGAACTATGTACAAAATATCATTTCAGCCACCGCCCTGTCAAGAGACACAAACTTCAACAACCATGAAAGCCATACTCAGCAAGAATTCCAGCGTTTCCGTGAACCTACTTTTGAAGATACAGAGGCTCAAACCCTTGCCGCACAAGCCATACAGCCGAAAGATTTGACCCCCTCAAAAAAACACCTACCCATTCACGGAAATTCCAAGAACCGGAAAGCGATTAGACACTCGCGACTGCTAACAGTTCCTCAGCCTCTTTTTCGTTCATCTCGTCGAGTTTTTGCCAAACTTGCTGCATCAATTCATCCAACCCAACTCGACTCACAGCGGAAATCAACAAAACAGGAACACCGCTAATTTCTTTAAGTCTGCTGATTAAATTACCGATTTCTTCGCTTTCAAGGTCGATCGCATCTACCTTATTAAAAGCCAAAATCTGCGGTTTATCGGCTAAACCACGCCTGTAAGCCTTTAATTCTTCCTGAATTGTGACGTAATTGGCGATCGGATCTTCATCCGTAACATCAATCAAGTGCAGCAACAACCGAGTCCGCTCAATGTGCCGCAAAAACTCGTAACCCAAACCAGCACCTTCGTGAGCCCCCTCAATTAATCCCGGGATATCGGCAAAAACAGTACCGTCGCCGGTGGGTTTTCTGACTACACCCAAATTCGGGACTAAAGTTGTAAACGGATAATCTGCTATTTTGGGGCGAGCCGCAGACAAAGCTGAAATTAAGGTGGATTTGCCAGCATTGGGCATCCCCAGAATTCCCACTTCAGCTAATAGCTTCAATTCCAAACGCAAAAATTTGTGTTCTCCTTCTTTTCCCGGCATAGCATAATCGGGAGCGCGGTTAGAATTGGTGAGAAAACACTTATTTCCCAAACCGCCTTTGCCACCTTTGGCAACGCAAAAAGTCTGTCCGGGCGTCACTAAATCTGCCAAGATTGCCTGAGTTTCCGCGTCGTAAACAACTGTACCGCAGGGAACTTCGATCGTGCGATCGTCCCCTGAAGCCCCAGTCATATTCTTCGGCGCGCCGCGCTTCCCGTCATCGGCTTTAAAAATTCGGTTGTACTGAAAATCCAGCAGCGTTTGCAGGCTTTCCACCGCTACCATAAACACAGAACCGCCCCGCCCGCCCGTGCCGCCGCTCGGCCCGCCCGCCGGTACATACTTTTCTCTGCGAAAAGCTACCATACCGTCGCCGCCTTTGCCGGCTGCGACTTGAATATCTGCTCGATCGATAAATTGCATAATTTAGTCAGTAGTCAATAGTCAGTAGTCAGTAGTCAGTAGTCAGTAGTCATTAGTCATTAGCTATGATACCAGATCCAAGTACAATATTCCTCTTTTCCTTGAGTGTGCAGAGGCGGACTCCAAGCAAGTGTAGTCGCGACTTATAGTCGCCGGAAAAATATAGTTATACCAATTCTCAAAAGTAGTGCATACTGAGAGATTTTACCCGAGCATCTGTAGGGAAACGGCACTGCCGTGTCCGGCTCTTGGGTTTGCGACTTTTAATAATTTGTATAAGATTGAGAATTGTAGCAAAACTTTTTTGAATTGGTATTATCAAAGCGGATTTAATATTAGCAGGACTTACCCACAAAAACTGAATAAACCTGGTTTTTCTACTGGGGCGGATCGCTGTAACGATGTTTTTTTGTAGAAAAACTAGGTTTTTGCGTCTTGGACTAATTAGTAATCATTGGTTAATAGTTACAGTCATTAATCCAAGATTTCACAAGAATGGCTAATGACTAATGACTACTGACTACTGACCACTGACTACTAACAATATATCGATACATCTTCCTTACATTCATCTGCCAAATAGCAGAGAGCTCGAAAGCGCATTCCCACCAACTGTTCGTAAAGCGGGTTAATCTTGCACATCGCCGGAATGTGCACGATTTTGCGTCCGAATAACACGACATCTCGTTCAAACGGACACTGCGGCGGAATCATTTTGCAGACAAAGTGTGCGACTCTGGGGTCGTGAACTTCCCAGGCGTCAAGCCAGTCTTTGACGGGTTGCAGAACATTTTTTTGGTGAGGTTTAGGTAGTCGAGATGAAAGCGGTGTTCCGGCGACGGGGGCGACATTCGCATCAAAGACTATTTGGCTGCTGGGCCCCTGCGGATCGGACTTGCTCTGTTGTATCGTGTGTCGGAGAGCTTCTATCGCCTCGACCTTGTGACCCAAAGCTGTGCAAAAATTGTGGATTACCTCGTCTTCGCTGAGCGAGTATGTACCGTCTGCCAAAGCTACCATGACTGCTGTCCTCAAAAAATCCTCGCCTTTGGCGGTGCTTTTCCCTAACACAGCAGCTAATTCCTCTGGGGCAATAGGTTCAAAACCCGCCTCAAAAGATACCGGATGTAGTTCATCCTGAGTTAGATTCGCAATCATTTTTTGCTCGTCTTCGTCAAAGTTGCCGTCTGCCCAAGCAATTGTCAGCAATCCGCGCAGCCAAGCACTAATCTCTTCATCGGTGCAGGAAGATTTAGCGTTACTCATTAGCATTTCCATTTGGATATACCAGTCAATTTGTTCGTTTACAGCGGGATCAATATTTGGGTCCCAAGAATTATTACTGCTTTTTTGTTCGATCGACGATCTATTTGTTGAAGGTTTGTGCTCGAAGATTGCTCCAAACGCTTGTAGTGGACTTGTTAAAAGCATATTTGTTTCTCAGGAGCATCGCTAACTAGCGAGCTAATCTATTGGATTATCCTATTCCTTAAAACATCATCTATCTGGAGGAATAGGTTTCTTGGACTCATCTTAACTTTAGTTGCACCGATTGAGATGGCGATCGACTTTTATTCAAACCCGATTGCCGTTAGCAAGCCTATTTTTCGCAAGAAATAAACGGTTTGCAAGCGTTGGATCTAATCAGACACGGGGTTTCTCACCCAGGGGCGATCGAACTTCGCTATCTTTACATTTTAATATATATTTTTGTAAATTTTTGTGTAACGGCGTCGTAACATTTGACAGCGAGCCGGCTTTATGACTTGGAAAAAAAAGAGCTGATGCAACTGTTACCGCCGTTCAACGGTTGTGATTGCTGTGTCCGTCTCTAAATGACCAAGAATTTCTTGATGGTACCCGCCACGTAATTTATCCGTGGGGTCAATCGAAAATCTAAAATCTAAAATCTAAAATCGAATGACTGATTTTTTTAACTTCGGCGACACAAAATCCAGCGCAATTCCATTGGCGGGCGTCCGTTTGCCATCGGGAAGACATCTCGACCGGTGGCCCAACTGGGAAACCAGGGCGTCGGGGGCCAGGCTCCTTCTGGCAGGTGGTGGCGTTCGTACTCAAACACCAATTCGTCGGATATTTGGACTAAGGGCAACCCTTCCATTGCGGTGGCGAGTTCTTGGGGAGTAAATAAAGTAGACCAGGAGAGTTGGGCAACTTGTCGCACGAGGGCATCCGGCTGGTAGTCGCCGACGGTTAAAAACGTGCTGAACAGCAACAGACCTCCGGGACACAGGGAATCGCACATTTTAGCGAGGAAAAGCCGTACTTGATCGCTGTCTCGAAAATGTGAAATGACTTCGGCGGCCACTGCCAACTGATAGCGGGCCGGTTTCATCCGCATTAAGGGGTCGAGCACATCGCCTTCAGTAACTGTCACGGGAAGGTTTTCGGCTGTTACTGCCGCTTTCAATTGTTCCGCAAAAGCTGGGGTTAGCTCGATCGCATCCACAGAATAGCCCAACCTCGCCAGCGGCAAGGTATTGCGGCCGGTACCAGCCCCCACGTCCAAAATCCGCACTCGATCGGGTGTACCCAATTTAGCTGCCGTTGCCATCAATTTTGCGTCTGGATGAGAGCCGAAAAGCGGAGGTTCTCTGGTGTCTACCCAGCTTTTGTACTGTTCTCCCATTGTTGAGGTAGTAACAATCACTTTGCAGGCTAAACCTGTTTGGGGCGGCTGTACCGATTCGTATTGCAGGATCAGCATCGATGCTGTGGAGGTGCGGTAGCCTTGTTCTAACTTGTTGACTAAAAGCTTGCTGAGTTCGTCTCTGCGTTCTTCTGGCAGGGGTCTGTCGAGAGTGCGAAATAGCTGTTCGATCGCCTTGAGATAGTGGCTTACCATTCCCGGTACACAGGGGAAAACTAATTCTCCGCGAGCGATGATGCGAGTATTAATTTTGTAGAGGATAGCTTGCTGGAGAATGTCGGGATTTACTACCAGCGGTAGCTGTTCGGTTTGGTCGATCGTACTTTCGGCGCCCATAAATTCCGCGAAGAAGGAAGAAGGAAGAAGGAAGAAGGAAGAAGGAAGAAGGAAGCCGTGTACAAGATTTAACGGATTTAACCGATGGATTTTGAGGCTTGAGGTTGGAGGTTCGGGGGAAGTCCGTTGAGAGCTGACTGTACAATTTAAAAGTATAAAAAAGCCGATATTAGATTTCTTTGGTTTCGTTGCTGAGTATTTTTAGATTTTAGAAAAGGCGATTTTAGAGCTTTATTTTGCATAAATTTCCAATCTCTAATCTCAAATCGACCAAGCCCAAAACCCGAGTAGCTCTGAAAATCGGAGTTAGTATCAAGATAAGCTGTAGCGCATTTAAATTGTATGTTTCACGGCGAGGTGGAAAAAGCGTCAAATCCTCTCGCCTTCTCCCCTCTCTCCATCCCCTCGTCAGCCATAACAGGCAATTTATATGGGTAGCAAAATAAAGCTGGGCTTAGTTGCTGCCGGTAAAAGTCACTTGCGGGAACCTTGACTGAGCTTCAGTCATCGGGCGCCGTCTGCCTTCCTCTTGCCAGTAGTTAATTACTTCTGTGGCTTGGTTGAGGATTTCGACGCGATCGTTATCAGCAATCCAGTGTTTGGCTTCGAGTTCGTTTTTGAGGTCTTCCCACGCATCTTTGCGAGGCCAGAAAAAGTAGGATGTCAGCGGGCTAGTTCCTTTGCCGACAACTTGGTCAACGGCGAGGGCAACATTCTCTTCTAGCCAGAGAACTTTTAAGATGAACTTGGACAAGCAAACCTCCAGGGTTCCGATCGAACTTGTTAAAAATTTCTACAATCGCTAAGCGTAGCACATTCTGTTCAATAATGAGTCATCAGTGATTAAAAGTTTTGTCTGGGGCTGGGTTTCGTGCCGGAAATTGGCTGGAAACCGATAAAATTTGGGTTTTCACCCGCCCTAGGTACAAGGATGGTTAAGTTGTGAACAAAGTTATTTTAGTCTTCGACATTGACGGTGTGGTGCGGGATGTGTCCGGTTCCTACCGGCGGGCGATCGCGGATGCGGTGGAACATTTCACGGCGGGTGCTTTTCGCCCGAATTCTCTCGATATCGACTCTCTGAAGTCTGAGGGAGTGTGGAATAATGACTGGCAGGCGTCTTTCGAGTTAGTTTGCCGTTATTTTGAGGGGATTGGGCGATCGAGAAACCAACTCGCTCTCAACTATGACGAATTAGTGGCTTTCTTCCAAAATCGCTATCGCGGGGCTGATGAGAAAAATTGGACTGGTTACATTTGTGCCGAACCGCTGCTGTTAAGTCCGGCTTACCTGGAAAATTTAACAGTTGAGGGTATTGTTTGGGGCTTTTTTAGCGGGGCGATGCGGGATGAAGCTGCTTATGTTCTGGAAGGGAAACTGAGTTTAAATTCCCCCGTGTTGGTGGCGATGGAAGATGCACCGGGAAAACCCGATCCGGCTGGACTTTTCTCCGCAATTGAACAGTTGGAAAACCTGCACGGTTTAGAAAACAATTTGCCTGTAATTTACGCAGGAGATACTGTTGCCGATATTTACACGGTTGTGAAGGCGCGGGAAGTGCAACCAAACCGGATTTGGCTGGGGACTGGAATTTTGCCACCTCATGTTTTGGATGATTCTGAGCGCTGCGAGGCTTATGCTGCGGCGCTGAAAACTGCTGGTGCAGCAGCGGTTTTCAGGAATGTAGAAGAGTTGACGGCTGCGCGGATTCGAGAATTAATTAATTGTTAGTTGTCAGTTGTCAGTTATCGAAATAACCAATAACCAATAACCAATGACAACCGCCAACTTTCCCTTTGAGATTATTGCAAGTGCAAAAACTTGTCTAAGGCGCTGACTGCAACTGGCGGCCAGCGGCGGTTATTGGCAACCCAATCGATGTCTTTGTAGCGGGGATCGAGGCCGACTGCGGCTACCCAATTGCTCTCTGCTTCGCCGCGCTGTCCTGCTTCCCAAAGACAGGCGCTGAGGGCGGCTCTCATGTCGGCAAATTGAGGGTATCTGCGGACAATGTTTTTCATGTTGCGAATTGCTTCCTTCGTTTGCCCGTTTTGATAAAGTGCGAGGGCGTGGTTGGCGCGGGCAAAGGCGTATTCGGGGGCTAATTCAAAGGCTTTGCTGTAGTCGGCAATTGCTGGTTCCCATTTTCCTAAACCGGCTTCGGCGTTGCCTCGGTTGTTGTAGGCGGCTGGATCTTTGGGGTCTAATTCTAGTACATGATTGTAGTCGGCGATCGCTTCTTCCCAGCGTCCTAAACCTTCTAAAGCCGTGCCGCGGTTTAGGTAGGGATCGGGGGCATCGGGAGCTAGTTCGATCGCTTTTTCGTAGTCGGAAATAGCTGCTTGCAGCTTGTTTTGGCTGACTCTAGAATTGCCTCGGTTGCTCCAAGCGGCTGCTTGTGAGGGAAATTTGTCAATAATTTGAGTCCAAAAACTTTCAGCGGCGGGAAATTGACCTTCATTTGTAGCTTGAAAAGCTTTTTGAACGAGTTCTCCCAATTCCTGTTGGGGTTCGGCGATATCTGTTGGTTGTACTTGTGCGGCAACGGGCGCGATATTTCCCAACCACACTAACCCGGTTACAATTAATACTGTAAAAAATGTGAAAAGTGAGCGAATCATCGTTGTTGGTAGTTTAAACTTTACTAAACATATTATTAACCGAATTTGCGGGCGTTGGTTAGAAGATGTTTGAAAAGTCTCGGCGACTTAAGTCGCAGCTACACAGACAAAACCTGTCTCCGCAGGTTCTAAAACCCTGGATTTTCTTTAGTCCTCGCAGGCGGACTTTGCTTGTGTAGTTGCGGTTTTAACCGCCAGTTTGTGTAGTCGCAACTAAGGATAATTTGGTGAAAAAACGGTTGCTAATTTTGGGCGGGACGGGGGATGCTGCTGAACTGGCTGCCAGAGCGTCTCAAATCGCTGAAATAGAGGTGGTATCTTCGCTAGCAGGACGCACTCAGCAGCCTTTTACCCCAAAAACGGGTACGGTGCGAATTGGAGGGTTTGGTGGGGCGGCTGGGCTGGCCGAGTTTTTGCTCGATCGCCCGATCGACTTGTTAATTGATGCTACTCATCCGTTTGCGGCTCAGATTTCTGCCAATGCTGCTGTTGCTGCTGCTGAATGTAATGTGCCCTATTTGATGCTGGTGCGTCCAGCTTGGGAGATGGTGGAGGGCGATCGCTGGATTGAAGTTGCCAGCCACTCGGAGGCTGCAAAGGCTTTATTAGGGCAGTCTGAGCGGGTGTTTCTCACCATTGGCAGGCAGGAATTGGCTGCGTTTGCGGGTTTGGATGCTATTTGGTTTTTGATGCGGGCGATCGATCCTCCTGCACTAAATACTCCTGTTCCTAACGGTAAATTGTTATTAGCAAGGGGGCCTTTTACATTAGAAGACGAGCGAGAATTGCTGTTAGAATATCAGATTGATACAATTGTTAGTAAAAACAGCGGGGGCGGTGCTACTTATGCTAAAATTGCTGCGGCTAGGGAACTGGGAATTTCGGTTGTAATGGTGCAGCGGCCGCAGATTCGCGATGTTGAGCAGGTTGATAATGTTGAAGGGGCGATCGCTTGGTTAATTAAGCAGTTATGAGTTATTAGTTACATCCTTTTCGCGATCGGAATGTGCCAGCGCGCCTCAACTGAGCTTGTAGCAGCCAGACGGCAAGAATTGCTCTCCCCTTAGTCTACAACTACCTAGACTACTATCAGCAGTTGGGGTTAAGGTCGCGGATTTGACGGGGTGACAACCCCTCTGTCTGTGTGAGAGCGATCGATTTAAACTCTTCTGAGTGCAAGGCTTTCCGGTTTTTTGTCGCTGCGTCAGGAGAATTACTCTAATAACCCTACCCAATCAGGAGACTCAAATATATGCAATACAAAAACGGTATGCCAATTGCCATTATTGGCGCGGGAATATCAGGCATTACGACAGCCCATATTCTCAAGAAAAATGGTTTCCAAGCAGTTGTTTTCGAGAAATCCGAAAAGCTTGGCGGAGTATGGGCACTTGCATACCCAAACGTACACCTGCAAAATATCAGGGAACAGTATCATTTATCTGATTTTCCCTGGCCATTCACGCCTGAATTACATCCCACCGGAGAACAAATCCTGAATTATTTGGAACAAGCGGTCAACCATTTAAAGCTTGATGTGCGGTTAAATCATGAAGTTATCGAACTCAAAGAAACAGAAGATGGCTGGCTATTAAAATATAAAAACCAGGATGGCGTTCGCGAAGAATTATTTGGATACGTCGTTATGTCAGTTGGGCAATATACAGAAGGAAAGTATCAACCTGAATTTCCAGGTATCGAAGATTTCGGCGGGAAAATCATCACTGAACGGGATGTGCACGCGCTTGATATATTCGACAATCAACGAGTTGTAATCGTTGGCTTCGGAAAAAGTGCTTTGGACATGGCGACTTTCGCAGCCAAACAAGGCGCGCAAGTAAATCATGTATTTCGTACACCGCGCTGGCTGATCCCAGAATGGATTTTGGGCGTACATTTTACCTACCCATTATTCAGCCGTTTTGGAACAGTGATGATGACAAGTTGGGCACATCCAACCGCCATTGAACGTTTCTTGCACAATCGCCTTGGCTTCATTGTTTCAGGTTTTTGGGATTTGATTGCATCCATTTTCCGCTTTCAAGTTCAGCGAAATGTTTCTGGAAAAGACCAAGCCGCCCAGAGTCGCATCAAAGCTGTACAACCAGACCACAAACTATTGCCTGATTTACGTTCAGCCACAGCGGTTGCGCCTGAAGATTACTATCCGTTTATTGCAGAAGGAAAAATCTCGCCCCACCGTGCAGAATTATCTGGTTTTTCGCCAGAAGCAGTAAAGTTGAAAAATGGTTGCGAGATTCCATGCGATTTAGTCATTCTATCTTTGGGTTCGCAAGCGCCAATTTTTCCATTTTTGCCTGATAAATATCGAAAAATCTTAGAAACCGAACCCGATGGCGTGCAGTTATATCGCCACTTGCTTCATCCTCGCATTCCTGGCATTGCCTTTGCCGGGTTCAATCATGGATATATGCACGTGCCTGCTGTCGAAATTGCCGCACAATGGCTGTGTGCATACTTGCGTGGTGAACTTGAGTTACCTTCCAGCGAAAATATGGAAAAAAGTATTGAATGTATCCGCCAGTGGAAACGCGCAAATATTCAATTTGAACCTTCGCGATCCTGTGCAGTCAATACTCGCTTTCAACAATATATTGACATCATGCTTAAAGATATGGGTGTTTCTCCTTATCGAAAATTGCCTAACATTTTCGCTGAGATATTCGGCAGATATCAACCATCAGATTATCTTGGCGTATGCGAAGAATATAATCACAAAAAGAAAAGTCGCTCTACTCCACTACACCCTCTTCCGTTGGATACATGATTGCTTGTAAAGCTTACGAGGGATCAATTGATGCGCTATTCTGCTGCTCAGGTCTTTGCTGCCCATTTCGCACTAATTGGAAAGAATATCCAAGCTTGGATAAATTTTTTTGCTGAAGATTCTACCTGATTGTTCGATCGCCCAAATATAAGTTTTATACCAAAAACTTGAGTAAATTCTGAGCATAATTGCTGATTGACAAATGCTTCCCTAGCTTAAACTGTTACCTTAGCAATGGGCACTGCCTGGGGATACAAATCGCTCGGCTCTGCCTCCACTTCCAATCACCAATGCCCAATTCCCAATTTTCAATGCCAAATTACTTTGATTTTTTCTGACTATTCAAAGAGTTAAGATGATTGTTCATTTTTTGCAGGTATGTTTTTAAAACAGGATACTGTGAAGTTGCTAGCAGTGTATCTTTTTTCTGGCTGACAGTTGTTTCTAATGGCAAAACGCGATAGTTCGTTTTATTGTTCTGAGTATAGCGGTGTACCCAAGTCGGAATGGTTTTGATGCTGGTAATTTCTGTAGTTTTTTCGGGAAAGGTTTTGCGAATATTTACTTGCAAAATTACGCCTAAGTCTGTATAATTTTTATTCTGACCGGAAATGAAGTTTCCCATTGAATAAATTGCTACAGCTTTGCGGGTTTTGCCATTTTTACCGGGGAAGTTAAAAATTTTGTAAGGTTGGACGACGTGGGGATGGCTGCCGAGAATGATGTCTGCACCAGCTTTTAATAGGTTTTCCACTAATTGTTTTTGTTGCGGGTTTGGCTGTCGCTCATATTCATTCCCAAAATGCAGGGAAATTGCGATAATATCTGCTCCTTTGGTTCGGGCTTTAGCAATGTCTTTGACTATCTTTTTTTCGTCTATTAGGGAAACTAAATAATCTTTGCCTTTGGGTATGGGAATGCCGTTTGTGCCGTAGGTGTAAGCGAGAATAGCTAGGGAAATGTTGTTTTTGGTGCTGATTAAAGTGCGATCGCCCGCCGCTTTCGATTCGGCTGTTCCTGTGGAAGCAATTTTACGATCGCTCAGATTGGCGATCGTCCTAATTACTCCTTTTTCTCCACGGTCTAAATCATGATTGTTTGCAGTTGTCAAGATATTAAAGCCAGCTTTTTTAGCCGCATCCGCTAATTGAGCCGGTGCGTTAAATAGGGGATATCCTGTATATCCGCCCGCATCTTCGCCCGCTAAAGGTGTTTCTAGATTTCCGATGACCCAATCGCCTGTTGACAGGATACTTTTAACTGGTGCGAAGAAAGTGTCAAAATTGTATGTTTTCTTTTTGGCGTCGTAGCCCGATCGCGTTTGGGTACTGTGCATCATGATGTCGCCAACAGCAATTAGTTTTGCTTCTTCGATCTGAGACTTTGGTTTGGCGGGAACAGGGGTTGCTATTGGCGATCGACTTTCTGTAGGCTGTGTGTTGGTTTGTGGCGTTTGAATATTGCAGCCTGCGATCGAAAGCATGGCAATTACCGAAAGCAACCGACTAAAATTCATGATTTTTGAGAGTAATTTTTCGGCTTATATGGTATCATAACTAAATTAGTTACGGCTAAATATATGAAAAAAAAGTATCTAATTATTGCCTTTATTGTTTTTGTATTAATTACAAGTTTTGGTGTTTTAACTTACGCTCAAACTTCTGGCGATAAACCTTTTGAATTTGCCTTGATTGGCGATTTGCCCTACAGTGCGGAACAGGAAGCAAAATTTCCGAGTTTGATTGCAGATATCAATAGATCGCCCGCAGCGTTTGTAGTCCACGACGGCGACATTAAAAACGGTTCCAGTGTCTGCGATGATGCAACTTTTCTCAGCCGCAAGCAGTTATTTGACAATTTTGAGATACCGTTTATTCTAGTTTATGGTGACAATGAATGGACGGATTGTCACCGTTCAAATAACGGCAGTTACGATCCAGTAGAAAGACTTGCTAAACTGCGGGAAATCTTCAGCAAAGGTAGTCAAAGTCTGGGAAAGCGCACCTTAAGTCTCACCCGTCAAAGCGAAAACTCGCAGTTTGCTAAATACCGCGAAAATGTTCGCTGGATTTATAATGGCATTGTATTTTTTGCGATTAATATGCCGGGAAGCAACAACAATTTTGGCCGCACTCCCGAAGCAGATGCAGAATATGCCGATCGCAATTCAGCTAACTTAGCCTGGATCGAAGAATGTTTTGCTTTAGCCAAACGCAGCAACAGCAAAGGAATTGTGTTAGTTGCACAGGCAAATCCGGGATTTGAACTCGATCCGACGGACAAAAGAAGAAGCGGCTACAACGATTTTATCGCAACTCTGGAAACAGAAACAGGCAATTTCCCAGGGCAGGTTGTATTCGTCCACGGCGACACTCACTATTTCCGCATCGACAAACCTTTACCCTATTTTACCGATGAGACTCAACTACCAAGAATGAAAAATTTTACTAGAGTTGAAACTTTTGGTTCTCCAAACGTGCATTGGTTGCGGGCTTTTTATGACCCGGAAAATCCTAATTTGTTTGAGTTTAAACAGCAGATTGTTCCGCAAGGTTAGGCGAGATAGCACATTTTTCATGCAAGATAAGTATTTTTTTCGCTTACACTGAAGATAGGTAGAATTGAGGAATTTATTTATGACGATCGCAACTGAGCGCCTTACTCTTGAACAATTTCTGAAACTGCCAGAAACTAAACCGGCTAGCGAATACATTGAGGGCGAGATTATCCAAAAACCTATGCCGAAAACAAAGCACAGCCTATTGCAATTAAGAACCTGCAACGAAATTAATCAGGTGACCCAAACTCCCAAGATAGCTTATGCTTTTCCAGAGTTGCGGTGTACCTTTGGCGGGCGATCGATTGTTCCAGATATTGCGGTACTATTGTGGGAACAAATTGAATTTGATGAGAGCGGTGAACCGTTGGATGATGTGCTAATTGCACCGTATTGGACGATCGAAATTCTCTCGCCACAACAAAGCTCAAATCGCGTAACTAAAAAAATCATTCACTGTCTGCAACATAATTGTCAGTTGGGGTGGCTAATCGATCCAGACGATCGATCAATTTTAGCGTTTTTGCCCAACCAACAACCTCAATTCTGCGAAGGTAGCGATGTCGTTCCTGTGCCCGAAATGATTCCCCTGAATATCACCGCCGAACAGGTGTTTAGTTGGTTGAGAATGGAACAATGAATGAGGGCGATCGTCTTTTTTGTGCCAATTTTCAAAATCTCCCGGTTGGGTTTGTAGTGAGGACTTTAATCTTCATCTAAACTCAGGAATGAAGTCCTTACTACAAACCAAATCCCCTATTGCCGCCACCTGTCAAATTGGTCTTCGGAACAGCCGTTAATAAATTGATTGTTCACCCAACCGTCAAGGATTGTAAAAGTTTCATTAGGAGGATTTCCTGAAAATCTGGCCGCAATTTTCACCCAATTACCTTGTCTGCTGACAGCCCTAACTCCGTCTCCTCTTTTGAGTTTAGCTACAACCGGGTACTTATTGCCCGGGCCTTTGCGAATGTTAACAGCGCCACCTTCACCTGTAATAAACGAGCAATGAGTTTGCTTTTTTAAAGCTTCTGCTTTTGCGGGAGCAAGGCTTTGCTGCTTGCCAAAAACAGGAAAGCTGTAAAGTGAGAAGCTAAAACTTGCAACGACGGCTGCAATAAAAAAGGCTTTTGATTGAGTAAAAATTAGCATTATTTCATTTCCTTGGATTGACCGAACTGAAGTCCTGACTGTGATTTTTTTGAGAAGGACTTCAGTCGTTACTACTAACTGTTATTTGACAGAGGCAAACCATTCGGTAACACCTTGAGCGATCGCCTCGGCTAATTTCTTCTGTTCTGTCGGATTCACAATCCATTCAATCTCTTCGGGATTGATCAAAAATCCCAATTCCATTAAAACAGATGGAGCAACGGCAGGACGGGTCATGGCTAAGTTGTTCCAGAATACACCATAGCTCGGACGGTTCAACTTGGCAACTAAATAATTGTGCAAAAACATTGCCAAACTGTGCGCTTGCGGGTGAAACCAGAAAGCGCCGACACCTTTAGTCTTAATGGCATCGCCGTTATCCGGCAAAGCATTGTAGTGAATTGAAATTGCGATCGCAGGTTCTTCTTTTTGAATCATTTCCACCCTTGGTGGCAAATCCAAATCGACATCTTCTACCCGCGTCATGAGCACATTCGCACCCCGATTTACCAATTCCTGTTGCACCAATTTCGACACTGTTAAAGCTACTGTTTTTTCCCTAATTCCCACTGGACTCACCGCACCTCCATCCTCCGGCCCGCCGTGTCCCGGATCGATGAGAATCTTAATTCCCGATAAGGGTTTTGCTTGCGAATTCGGCATCATGCTTGTATTCGCCGGCGGGTGTTTTAAAGACAGCACTAAAGTGGTGCCGTCGTATCTCAGCTTATAGCCCCACTGCTGGGTAGATTTGAGATTAAAAGTGTATTGTACTTGCAGCGGCGAGATTTGTTGCCATACCAAACGTGAAATTACCGGGTCATCAGAGACGCGAATAATGTCAGTTTGAGCGGTGGTATTGTATAGCGTTAAAGTAAAAGTGCCTTCTCCTTCCTGCACAGTGACTGGGACTGGTGTTTCTAAGGGGAATAAGACTTCTGTCCAGCCGGAAACTTGACGCGAGCTGGCGCTGCGAATAATCGATCGCGGAGGCACTGAATCCTGGACAATTCGCACTTCCGAGGCTTTAATCCAAGCACCGTAATCGAGTCTGAGCCATTCTCCCTCGCGCCCGATAATTGTTGCTCGCGTTCCCTTCGGCAGCGGTGTCATCCGAGAAAAATCTGTACTCGCTCCGGTTCTGGCGACACCTGGATCTGCTGTTACTTCGGCTATTTCTAAGTCAGCCGGAGAAAGAATAGAAATCTTGCCAGTACCCTGTTGGCTGATAGTTCGATCGTTCATTGTTAGCTCAAACGATGGGACGCCTAAATCAACTGTTTCTCCCTTAGATGAGAGGGCGTTCTCAGGGGTTTTACCGCAGCCTTGATACTGTTCGCTGCCGCCTTTTTTAATCGGGGAATTTGCGCCTAACAGTACAGATTTGTTGTCGGGTAGTTCGACTTGCGATCGCGCTTTTAAAGGAATAGTAACGCCCGCCAATTTTACCGCAACTTGAGCATTCGCACGTGCGATCGCCCCAAAGCAAATATATTCCCCCGGCAAACTCGCCACATCGACTTTCGGCGTCAGGGAATCTTTAGCAAAAGCCAATCCTACAGGGGCTTCCGGCTGATTCGACTCGCGCGTCACCTTTATTTTGACTTCCTGATTTTCGTAACGCAAGGTAAAGAGATTTTCGCCCAGTTGCAGCGGAAAAGTCGGGGCGAAATGCCCGGATGCGGTGCGCGAAATTTGGTTGCCATTTACTAACACTTGTCCCGGTGCGGGCGCTGTACCGATTAAAAAGATGCGATCTGATGTAGTTTTGTGGTTGACGGGAGGATAAGCGAGAAACAAAGGTTGAGCGGCGACAGCTACAGAGGCGATCGCCACGATCATCCCAAACACAACTAATCCTAAAAATTTTCTCATTCTAAATCGCAACTAATTGAGACTCTGTTGATTATTTATACTAGAACTTTCCCTAAGAAACCGGATTTCTGAGGATTAGTCCTAAGTCTTATTTACTAGACAGAACCCATTTTATCAGGTTTGTAGTTGCAATTGAGCGAGCTGCCACATAAATCCCCGCGTCAAACCATTAAGTTTTAATTAATTCCGAGGTCGTTCTCCAAAGTTGCTCCAACCGATTCGCCGGCATCGTCAAATACAAAACATCCCCCGTACTCAAACAAAAATTTAGTAAATCCCAGCCGTGAATAGTTTGACAATTAGTTTCCACATACAGAGGCACAAAATCAGCAGACTTAGCGGCATCTTGAATGCGGTGACCGCAGAAAGGATGTTTTGGGGTAATCAATGTGCCCAAGCAAACCCATAGACTGTCAGCCGTCACTCCGTTCCCTAAAATTCTGCCTCCAATCGCCGCCGCTGCGAAAGCAGGGGCAGCCAATTCCGTCGGGTTCAAAACTCCTTCAAACTCAAAAACTTGCTGCACCATCAAAGCAAAATGTGGGTCTTGATTGCGGACAATAACTGATAGTTTGGGCGCCAATCCTTTAGCGCTCAAGGCAATTTCGACATTAGACATATCGCTGCTAGTAACAGCCAAAAGTGCTGCCGCTTCCTTAACATTAGCAGCTTCCAGAGTTGCGGCCAAACTGGCACTTCCCTGAATTACCGGAATTTTCATTGAGCGAGCCGTGCTCAGAAATCGGCTGTTCGGATCTTGCTCGATCGCCACAATATCGTAACCGTTATTGTACAGTTCTTTAGCAATTTGGATGCCCATTCCTCCGAGTCCGCAGATAATGTAATGATTGCGCTGCGGAACTCGCGCCACATCCCAATATTCGGTAAAGCGAGTTCCCAATACATAATCGTTGAGCAGTGCGTAGCAGATGCCGACGATGCCGGCTCCAACTAACATCATGACAATTGTAAATAGTTTAATGCTTTCGGGAGCTTGTTCGGCTACTTTTTCATGGCCTCCGGCTCCGGTAATCATCCCTACGGAAAAATAGAGAGAATCAACAATTGAGATATTATCGTCAACACAAATATAGGTAGCAGTAGCAACGGCGATCATTGACAGCAGTGTCAGTACAACAATTACTGCTGCTTGGCTGTGCTGCTGAAATCGGCGCAGGCTAGTTAATGTTTTGAGCAGTTTTTGAGTTAAAGTTTTTTGGGGGCTGTGGATAGTCGGCTGAGTGGCAACAATTAGCCGATCGCCCTGCTGACACTGCCGATCGGCAAGCACCGCCGATACTAAATCAGTTTTGTTAGCAGCCGGGAGATAATAAATCAACATTCGCGATCGATCCTCCCACAAATCGCTCAGTTTGCGATTTTTCCAAGGATGTGTTTCATCGATATATTCTTCGTGAATCGGCCAAGTGCGATCGAACAAACGCAACTGTCCGATCGCCTGATTGCCAAGAGCCGCAAAGGCAAAAACCGGAGCCGCCAATGATGAAACGCTCATGGAAGTGTGATCGGGCAAAGTGTGGTCAATTCTGTCGCCCAAGCTAGTATTGAACAATCTGTTGATGATGCGAATCTGAGGATTGAGAATCCTCGCTTGCATCAAAATTGCCAAATTCACAGCATCATCGTCTGCTGCAATTACCAAAGTGTGAGCATTTTGAATGCCAGCCGCCAACAAGGTAGAAGCTGCTTGCAAATTGCCGACAACCACATCAGAGGTTTCGCCGCGAATTGGGCGATCGCTAATACCAACAACAATCGCTCCTTGCTGTCTCAACAAACAAAAAATCTTGTGTCCCGTGTGGCCCAACCCGCAAACAATGATTCGAGGTTTCATAAAAATTTATTTGCCAGCCAATTTCGGAGCTGTCCTTGTAGTTTTACTTACCATTGTTGACTCTCCTGGCTTTGCAGAATGTAGCTAAAAAGACTATCTAGGAAACTTGTGGCGCCGTGGCCTCGAAGTTTTGGAACAAGGAAAGGACAGTGCCGTGTCTCTAAAGCCGCGTTCCCAAGTTTTGCAACAAGGACACAGCAGTGCCCTGTACCTACAGATATGAGGTGCAATAACCTAATACAATAGTTCGGACAGTTTTTAAGCAGCCAGAGTACCATAAGACAAGACTGAAGGAAGGTTAGGGTGATTTAAAATC
>NZ_JAUBRK010000097.1:0-18470 GCF_036701825.1 Microcoleus sp. MOSTC5
CTGTCGATCAGAAAAACAGCAGAAATATTTGCCTGCAGTAAAAGCTTAGTTCAAAAACTTGTCAAGCAACAAAAAATAGAAGGAAATTTACAGCCTAAACCCAGGGGGAAACCCAGATTAAGTCATTTAAATAACGGCTCAACAGAAGTAAGAGAAATAGTGGCAGCACATCCCGATGCAACCTTGGTAGAATTGTGTGAGTTATTCGCCCAAAAGACCGGAAATTGGGTAGGTAGAACAGCAATGTGTAGTGCCTTACAGAAGTTAGGATTAAATCGCAAAAAAAAACTATCAGGAGTAGCCAAGCAGGAACAGAAAGAGTCATGAAGTTAAGGTTAGAGTATTGGGAAAAAGTCAAGGACATCGAGCCAAAAAATTTAGTATTTTTAGATGAGACTGGAGTATTGCTAGGTTTAAGCCGAACTCATGCACGTTCTCAACTAGGAACTAGGGCCTATGCGGTCAAACCTTTTTATCGAGGCAAAAAAGTCACAGTAATTGGTGCAATTAGTCTCACGCAAATAGTGGCATTAATGACCCTAGATAACTCGATGGATAGCCAAGCATTTGAGGTGTTTATCGAGAAAATTTTAGCGCCACAATTGTGGTCGGGAGCAGTAGACGTGAATTGATAATTTACCCGCGCATAAACTAGCTTCAATTAAGCCTATGATTGAAGCTATGGGTGCTTCAATATTGTGTTTGTCCCCATACTCTCCTGATTTTAATCCAATTGAATTATGGTGGTCGCAACTCAAATCTTTATTGCGACAGTTTTCACCAACCACCACTAAAATGGTTGACACCATAATTGCTGTGGCTTTGGATTTAATGAATCCTCAACATCTCAAAAACTGGTTTACTAATTGCTGCTACTGTACCTCATAACATCTGGAAGTGCTGTATCTTTCGTCGCAGTTCCCCCAACCTTTTTATTTATCAGCTTGACAGGGGTGGCTATTCTGAGGTTAAGGTGATTGCGGACGATGCACTTAGGTCGATCGGGCTTAAGAAAATATGACTCGCCTTTTTTACACCAGGAATGCTCTATATAGTATGTCTAAACCACTCAATTACATCTGTATTTTTATTATTACTTGCTGGCTGCTGTTTGCTTGTCATTTTCGGGAGCCTCTAAAAGTAAAACGTCCTCCCCTAAAAATATCTTGTGTTCCTTTTGTTGGCTATACACCTCTCATCATTGCTCAAGAGAAAGGATTCTTCAAAGCGCAAGGAATAGACGTGGAACTGAGCTATGTAGACTACTCACAATTGCAAGACGCGGATTTCAGTGCAGGGAAGTATGATGGGATCGGATTGACCTTGGGCGATTTTATCATCTTGAGTGCCACAAATCCTGATATCCAAGCTGTGATGGTTGTGGATGAATCGACAGGTGCAGATGTGGTAGTCGCGCAATCGGACATTAAAACAATCCCTAACTTGAAAGGAAAAAAACTTGGTACACATCTAGGCAGCTTTAGCGAAGTCTTCGTTACTGAGATGTTGAAAACCTCTAAGCTGACGAGCGATGATGTTAGGCTGGTTAAAGTCGAGGCTTTAGACGTTCCCGATCGCTTGCAAAACAATACTATCCAAGCAGGACACACTTGGGAACCCTATCTTTCTGAAGCATTAAAATTAGGGGCAAAAATTTTGTTTACAAGCAAACAAACCCCAGGCTTAATTTTGGATTTAGTCGCGTTTCGGGGTGAGGCTATACGCGATCGCCCCGAAGATATTCGCGCCTTTGTGCGAGGCTGGCTTCAAGGCTTGTCATATTGGGAAGCAAATATTCCCGAAGGAAACGAGATCGTGAGCAAAGCGTTGAATATTCCCAGCAATACAATCTCTTTCGAGGGAATAGACCTCACTGACTTTGCAGAAAATCAAAAGTTCTTTCAATCAGACAGTCCTAATTATATCTACAAAACCGCCAATAAGTATGCGGACTTTTTTATTCGCGCTGGCAATGTGACGCGCCTTCCCAATCTAGAAACCTTGTTCAATTCTTCTTTCTTAGCCCCCCCTCCTAGTCTGAAACCATGAAGCGCACCTTTTTCAACAGCATCTTTATTATTATTACCTGCTGGCTGCTGTTTGCTTGTCATTCTCCGGAATCTCTAAAAGTAAAACGTCCTCCCCTGAAAGTAAGTTTTATCTCTTTTGTTGGCCATAGACCTGGCATCATTGCTCAAGAGAAAGGATTCTTCAAAGCGCAAGGGATAGACGTGGAACTGAGCTATGTAGACTACTTACAATTGCAACAAGCAGATTTCAGTGCAGGGAAGTATGATGGGATCGGATTAACCTTGGGAGATTTCATGATCTTGAGTGCCACAAATCCTGATATCCAAGCTGTGATGGTTGTGGATGAATCGACAGGTGCAGATGTGGTAGTCGCGCAATCCGGCATTAAAACAATTCTTAACTTGAAAGGAAAAAAGCTTGGTGCAAATCTAGGCGGCTTTAGCGAAGTTTTCGTTACTGAGATGTTGAAAATCTCTAAGCTGACAAGCGATGATGTTAGGCTGGTTAAAGTTGATGGTTTAGACGTTCCCCAGCGCTTACAAAACAATGCTATCCAAGCAGGGCACACTTGGGAACCGCATCTTTCTGAATCATTAAAATTAGGAGCAAAAATTTTGTTTACAAGCAAACAAACCCCAGGCTTAATTTTGGATTTGATCGCGTTTCGGGGTGAGGCCATACGCGATCGCCCCGAAGATATTCGCGCCTTTGTGCGAGGCTGGTTTCAAGGCTTGTCATATTGGAAAGCAAATATTCCAGAAGGAAACGCGATCGTGAGCAAAGCGTTGAATATTCCCAGCAATACACTATCTTTCGAGGGAATAGACCTCACTGGCTTTGCAGAAAATCAAAAGTTCTTTCAATCAGACAGTCCTAATTATATCTACAAAACCGCCAAGAAATATGCGGACTTTTTTATTCGCGCTGGCAATGTGACGCGCCTTCCCAATAATCTAGAAACCTTGTTCAATTCTTCTTTCTTAACCCCCCCCTAGTCTGAAACCATGAAGCGCTCCTTTTTCAATAGCATTCGTACAAAGTTAATCGTGTCGTTTCTCGTCGTTGCTCTGATTCCATTGCTGCTGTTAGCATTTATCGACAAACATACAACTGAAAATGCCTTGACCGACAACGCACGACAAGCCCTATCTGCTGAGGCTAACGAAACCGCTAACAGAATAGATGGGTTTATTAATGGGAATCTCGATGCCGTGCGCGTAGAAGCGATTTTACCAGGTTTGGCAGCCTATCTGGGCCTACCTCCAGAACGGCGAAATGGTAGTCCCCAAGAGATGTTAGCGACTGAAACCTTAACCCGGCTCAGTCGCAAAGATATGCTTAATATTATCTCCTATGCCTTGCTCAACTTAAAGGGACGGAATGTACTCGATACGAATACACCGGATATTGGACGAGATGAATCCGGTCAAGATTACTTCCAAGAACTACTCAAAACTCAACGACCTTTTGTTTCTAGTATGAGGCAATCGCCGACAATTCCCAACCTCGTTACGCTTTTTTTTAGCAGTCCTGTTCGCGATGCGAAGGGAAATATATTGGGTGTATTGCGGGTGACATACAATGCCACATCTGTCCAGCAGTTGGTGACTCGGGAAACTGAACACGCAGGTGCGAAATCGTTAGCAGTTCTTTTAGATGAACACTATATCCATCTGGCACATAGCACTAAACCCGAACTCCTTTTCAAATCGATTGTGCCTTTGCCACCCAATGTTGTAGCGAAACTGCAACGCGAACGGCGTTTGCCTAAGAATCTAACGAAAGAAGTTGCAATCAATTTGCCCGACCTCAAGCAAGCATTAGACACTAAACAGCCTTATCTAACCACACGATTGGCAGCTACGGGTAATAATGAGTTGAGCCTTTTAGCGATCGCCCACCTGAAACGTCAACGTTGGTCAGTCGTTTTCGCACAGCCGATTGCCGTTGCCCTAGCACCTGTAGAAAAACAAATACGCGATGCACTTCTTTTATTAGCAATCATCGCCGGAATTGTAACTATCATTGCTTTTGCGATCGCACAACTATTAACAAAGCCTCTGATTGACCTCACCCAAGCGGTTGCCCAGTTTACGGCGGGTAACTTAGACATCCGTGTGAAGATGCGATCGCAAGACGAAATCGGTTTGCTGGCACGATCCTTCAACAGCATGGCGAGGCAACTCAAAGAATCCTTTGAAACCCTCGAAGACAAAGTTAAAGAACGAACAGCAGAACTCGCTAATGCTAATCAAGAAATCATTGCCCTCAACGACAAACTCAAAGTAGACAACCTCCGCTTAGGTGCAGAATTGAATGTGGCGCGTCAGATCCAGCAAATGATTTTGCCCAACCCTGAGGAACTGGAAATTGACGGACTAGATATCGCCGGATACATGGAACCCGCTGATGAAGTAGGAGGTGACTACTACGACGTGCTACAGATCGATGGTATTGTCACACTGGCTATCGGTGATGTCACCGGACACGGCCTGGAAAGCGGCATTCTGATGCTGATGGCGCAAACCTCAGTTCGCACTCTGCAAGAGATTCGTGAACTCGACCCCGTTCGATTCCTGGATGTACTCAACCGTACCCTCTACAAAAACGTGCAGCGCATGAATTCTGAAAAAAGTCTGACGCTGGCGATTTTGAGCTACTCCGAAGGACTGATCAGCATCAGCGGTCAGCATGAAGAAACGCTAGTGGTGCGAAAAAATGGAGAGGTTGAGCGCATCGACACGATGGATTTAGGCTTGCCGATCGCTTTAGATGATGATATCGCACGCTTCATCAGTCACATTTCAATTGAGCTAGAACCTGGAGATGGCGTGGTGCTATATACCGATGGCATTCCAGAAGCCTATAACATCGGTAAAAAGCAGTATGGACTTAAGCAACTCTGTGAAGTGATCGGTCAAAATTGGCACAAGTCTGCCGCAGAAGTTAAGGATGCGGTGATTCTAGATGTACGGCAACATATCGGTAAGCAGAAAGTGTTTGATGATATTACGTTGCTAGTCTTTAAGCGGCAGGCTGACGTTACTGAAAAGGGAAATTTAGTTAATAATATCAGTTCTCCAAAAATATGCTACAATCAAGCTGAAAGTTTGAGGAATACTTTATGAAAGTAAACTACCAAGAAAGAATTGATTTAACAGCAGACGAGTTAAAAAAAATTCTGTCGCAGGAGCGAACTCTAGCTAATCGACAAAAAATTCAGGCTCTTTATTGGTTAAAAGCTGGAGCGAGTCAAAGCCTTACAGATGTAGCTGAACGTTTAGGTGTACATAGAATTACTGTACATAGATGGTTAAAACAATATATGGCGGGCGGTCTGCCAGAACTGTTAAAAATACGGCAACCAACTGGTAGACCCCGAGTAATTCCCTCAGCCGTAATAGCCGGACTTTCACAAAAATTAAGTGAAGAATCCTGTGATTTTAAGACTTATAAAGAAATCGGTCAATGGGTAGAAGATAACTATCACGTATCTGTTAAATATCAAACATTACACAAGCAATTACATTATCGCATGAAAGCCAAATTAAAGGTATCGAAGCCTGTGAATAACGAAAAAGCTCAGGATGCCGACATCGAGCTGAAAATAAAAAAAGCTCAAGAAAATTCCTCAAAGTAGCTTTATGGTTAGAGTCTACTAACACAAATCCAGCAAAAAAATAAACTCAAATATTGGTTTCAAGATGAAACGAGAATAAATTTGCTTAAAAACAATTGAAAAAAACAAGATTACAGCTTTTGGAGTCAAACCAATAGGTAAAGTGAAATGGAGTTTTCTCATGTTATTATTTATATGGGCAGTTCCCACAAAGCTGATAAATACTATACATCAACAAATATCTAAGTCAAGACCTCAAGCTTGCTGATTTAGCTGCATTGCTAGGCCTGAGTAAATTTTAATTTAGTCATCTGTTCAAAGAGGCGATCGGCAGGGTTCCTGATAAATATCTGCTGCAATAGCGGATATTGATAGGGCAAAGCTGTTGTTAAAACAAAAAGAGCGATCGATTATGAAAATTAGCTTAAAGTGTGGGTTCAATAGCCACAGCCATTTGAGTAAACAGTTTCGGCAGCTTACGGGTATGACTACTACAGCTTACATTACCAACTGATAATAAGCGGCAATCCAGGTCGAAAATCAACCTGTTGTCCCTGCACTTCTCCATCAAAACCAAGCTCCACAAAATACTTGGTTCCTATCCGTAACTTTACCTGATTTGTCTCAAGCACTGCTTGAAGTTCAGGTGACGAATTATTGGCAGCAGGACTGACTAATTCTACACGAGTAATTTCGCGTAAACCAACACCATGCTCCAAAGGCTGTGACTTCTGGGCAGAGTATCGATCTGGACGTTGACTAAAGGAAATTTGGAAAAGCATCGGTTCTGTCAACACATCACTATTTGTTCCTACTGCGATACTCATCGTTTCAGATAAATAAGGTGGACGATATGCCCAACTAGAAAATGCAACTGTGTCTTCAGAACCTTGGGCTGGACGCAAACAAATGCCAAATGGACACGCACCATTATTCCGATTTGTCGATCGCTCCCAAAGACGAGTCTGATGAATTGGCTGAGACTGCGCCTCTTCTGGATCGTGAATCCATAACAATTCCAACATTGCGTTATGGAAAAAGAAACAGCGATTGGCTGTACCTTGTCCGCGATGAATGCGAGATGCACCCTCAACTAAACCGAAGGATGATAAACGATTAGCTTCCGAAGCACCAATATCAGTAAGGATGAAAAGATGGTCGAATTCAAATGTCATAGCATTGTTCAGAGAATCGATCGCTAGCTCAAATAATTTTAATCCTCTGTGATTGCTTTTTTTCCGATCGCCGCGCTTATACTGCACAGCGTACTGTACCAAAGTCCCAAACATCTACTGAGTCAATCTTTCCCAATCTAAAATCTAAAATCTAAAATCTAAAATCGCGCAATCGATAGTCCCAAACCTCTACTGAGTCAATCTTTCCCAATCTAAAATCTAAAATCTAAAATCTAAAATCTAAAATCGCGCAATCGATCGCCCAAAATTCCCAAGCTTCAAGTTACAACCAGATTGAGGAACCATCCGCCCGCATCCAGCAGTCTCAACATCCAGTTACCGACAATTCTGTTAGAGTCAGGTCATTATCCGGTGCATCTTGTAGAGACGCGATTCGCAGCCTCTGCCCCGAAAGCAGTAAAATCTCATCACATTGTCACCTGCCACCCGATCGGCAGTAACTTAAAAATTAAGGTAGTTTGAAAATAATCGCCCAAAGTTGAAAGAAGCCTTGACATCTGACCTAAACTCTCTAACTTAGACCCTCTAGCTGCGCTGCCATCCATATTTAAAAGATGCCATGTCAACCTTAGTCATCGTCGAATCTCCCACAAAAGCCCGTACCATCCGCAACTTCCTGCCCTCCACCTACCGTGTAGAGGCATCGATGGGCCATGTCCGCGACCTACCATCCTCCGCCGAAGAAATACCAGAAGCCGTGAAAGGAGAAAAATGGGCGCAACTCGGCGTAAACGTGGAGGCAGACTTTGAACCCCTCTACGTCATCCCGAAAGATAAAAAGAAAATTGTTAAAGAACTCAAAGACGCCCTCAAAGACGCCACAGAACTGATTCTAGCCACTGACGAAGACCGGGAAGGCGAAAGCATTTCCTGGCATTTGCTGCAAATCCTCAAACCCAAAGTGCCTATCAAGCGGATGGTGTTTCATGAAATCACCCGCGAAGCTATCCGCGACGCCTTAACTCACTGCCGCGATATCGACAATCGAGTAGTACAAGCCCAAGAAACTCGCCGAATTCTCGATCGACTCGTCGGTTACACACTCTCTCCGCTACTGTGGAAAAAAATCGCTTGGGGTTTGTCGGCCGGTAGAGTCCAGTCAGTCGCAGTCAGGCTTTTGGTGCGCCGGGAACGCGAACGCCGCGCTTTCCGCCAAGGTAGCTACTGGGATTTGAAAGCCCTTTTGGAAAAGGGCAAGATTTCCTTTGATGCCAAACTCGTGACAGTCGGCAATGTGAAAGTTGCAAATGGCAGCGATTTTGATGAAAATACCGGGCAAATTATCTCCGGCCGCCGTGTACTTTTGCTCAACCAAGAACAGGCGCGGGCTTTACTCTCACGCATCCAAAACAAACCCTGGACTGTCACCAATCTCGAAGAACGGCCAGTCACCCGCAAACCTTCCCCGCCGTTTACGACCTCGACTTTGCAGCAGGAAGCTAACCGCAAACTGCGGCTGGGTGCGCGGGAAACCATGCGCATTGCCCAAAGTCTCTACGAACGCGGTTTTATCACCTATATGCGGACGGATTCGGTGCATTTGTCCGAACAGGCGATCGCAGCGGCGCGCAGTTGCGTGCAAGAACTTTACGGCAGCGAATACCTCAGCCCCCAACCGCGCAAATACACCACCAAAAGCAAAGGCGCGCAGGAAGCCCACGAAGCTATCCGTCCCGCCGGCAGCACTTTTCGGACTCCGCAGCAAACCGGATTGGATGGCATTGATTTCCGCCTCTACGATTTGATTTGGAAGCGGACTGTGGCTTCTCAAATGGCCGATTCCCGCCAAACTCACGTCACTGTATTAACTCAGGTAGAAGATGCCGGTTTCCGTTCCAGCGGCAAACGCATTGATTTTCCCGGCTTTTTGCGGGCCTACGTGGAAGGTTCCGACGATCCGAATGCGGCGCTGGAAGACCAAGAGGTGATTTTGCCGGCGCTGAAGGTGGGGGATAAACCTAATTGTAAGGATTTAGAGGCAGTTGGGCACGAAACTCAACCTCCCGCCCGCTATACGGAAGCTTCTCTGGTCAAAATGCTCGAAAGCGAAGGCGTGGGCCGTCCGAGTACCTATGCGAGTATTATCGGTACAATTGTCGATCGGGGATATGCCAAATTAATAGCTAACGCCCTAATTCCGACATTCACTGCTTTCGCCGTCACGACTTTATTGGAAACGCATTTTCCCGATTTAGTAGACACCGGTTTTACTTCCCGAATGGAACAAACCCTCGATGAAATTGCTACCGGCGAGGCGAAATGGCTGCCGTATTTGCAAAAGTTTTATACAGGGGAAACCGGACTCGCAACCCAAGTCAAAGAACAGGAAAGCCAGATTGACGCGAAAGTTGCCCGAACTGTGGTATTGGAGAATATTTCAGCTAAAGTTTGCATCGGCAAATTCGGCGCATACCTGGAATCAGAAAGCGAAGAAGGCCTGGTAAAAGCATCGATTCCCCAAGATTTGACGCCGGCAGATTTAGACCCGGAACAAGTGGAGTTTCTGTTAAAGCAAAAAACGGAAGGCCCGGAAAAATTGGGTCTTCACCCGGAAACCGGGGAACCGATTTATGTGCTGATTGGCAGTTATGGGCCATACGTTCAGTTAGGGGAAGTTTCGGAAACGAACAAGAAACCGAAGCGGGCTTCTTTACCGAAGGGGACGGATAAGGATAGCGTGACGCTGGATATGGCGGTGAGTTTGTTGACTTTACCCCGGTTGTTGGGCACTCACCCGGAGACGGGGGCGAAGGTGCAAGCTAATTTGGGGATGTACGGGCCTTATGTGGTGCACGACCAGGGTAAGGTGGGGAAAGATTATCGATCGATCAAACCGCCGGATGATGTTTTGACGATCGAGCTCGATCGGGCATTGGAAATGTTAGCGCAACCAAAAGCCGTTCGGGGCAGCAGCAAAACAGCCACACCTTTGAAAGAATTGGGCGCGCATCCAGAATCGGGAGAACCGCTTAATGTTTACGATGGCCGCTATGGCCCTTACGTGAAACACGGCGATATCAATGCTTCTTTGTCGAAGGATGAATCTGTGGAGAATTTCACCTTACAAAGAGCACTGGAATTGTTAGCAACCAAGGAAGCAGCGGGAGGCGGTAAATCTAGCAGCAAGTCGAAGAAGTCTACTAAGACTGCGGCGGCGAAGTCCGAGACTGCAACTGAGAAGACTGCGGCGAAGAAAACCACTGCTAAAAAGACGACGACTGGGGCGAAAAAAACGACTACTAAGAAGGCGGCGACTGCGACTGCGACTAAGAAGAAGACAACTTGAGTTTAGTGTAGTTTTCACTGATCGAGAAACCCGGACGGTGTAAGGGCGGTGCCCCCGTGCCCGCCCGGTTTTTTTGTTGGTAAAATACTGCACAAATTTAGGTTTGTAGTAAGGACTTCAGTCCTTAAAATTGGGTTAGAGTGTCTTAGGGCATTACGACCCACCGAGCTGGAAATTTTTGATAATTTTCTTAAGTAGAACTTGATAGTATACAAAATATGCGATACTTTCGGATGATCTGAGGTGTTGAGTCCGCATTTGCGGGTTAACGCTTAATTAGCTTGCTCTGCTTAAGTGTATGGAAGCCACCTTGAAATTGTTGGGTGGAAACTTAGTTTTTTTGGGTACAAGACTCCAGCCAGAAGGCTCCAAGTTATACTTATGGTTAGAGGTGAAATAATTCTTCGCCTTCTAGGTTCTGTTTTGGATGACCAGCGATCGCGACATTTACCAAAAGGCTTGATGCAATGGTTCAGAAAATTGCCCTATTCAACCACAAGGGCGGGGTTAGTAAGACCACAACTACGTTTAATCTAGGCTGGATGCTTGCTTCCAAAGGAAAAAGAGTGATTCTTGTGGATACCGATCCACAATGTAACCTCACTGGCCTGACTCTGGGAGAAGAAACTGAGGATGATGAGAGGAGAATTCAAGAAATCTACAATACAACCTCAAACATAAAGACAGGGCTGGCTCCCGCTTTTGAGTCACAACCAAGAGCAATTGAAGCTGTGGATTGTATCCCAATACAAGGTCGGAATGATTTATTCCTTCTACCTGGTAATGTTGGTTTGGCTGAGTATGAAGTGACACTAGGTATTGCTCAAGAATTAAGTGGCTCAATTCAAACTCTGAAGAATTTACCAGGTTCTATCAATGATTTGCTTGAAAAGACAGCGACTAAGTTTAATGCAGATTATATGCTGATTGATATGAGTCCAAGCTTAGGTTCAATTAATCAGAATCTGCTGATGATAAGTGACTTTTTCTTAGTGCCTACTACTGCTGACTTTTTCTCCGTGATGGCAATCGACTCTTTGGCTAAGGTCTTGCCAAGATGGTATGCCTGGGCAAAGTCGGCAAGCTCACTCCAAATCCTGAAAGAAGCAAATTATCCGTTTCCTGACATTACTCTACGTTTTTTAGGGACAATTGTTCAGAACTATCGAATCATTCGAGGCAAAGAAACTGCTGCTTTCCAAACCTGGATTGAGAAGATTGAGAAAACTGTTTCTGACAAATTGATTCCAACTTTACGCCAAAGCAATATGATGCTGCCAGACCAGACTTACCGGGAGCAGGGACTTAAAGACAGCCTCTCCCTTGCGAAGATTTCAAACTTTAACAGTCTGATTGCTCTGTCTCAAGAACATCGAACACCAGTTTATGCTTTAACACCTCAGCAATTGGTACAACAAGGGGTTGTCTTGGAGCAAAACCAGAAGAAGCAGGAAGAGTTTAGACAAACTTTTTCAGACTTGGCAGATAAAATCATTGCATTAAGTTCAGAAAGCTCCGTATATGCAGTCAGCGCTTGACCAATTTCGTATTAGCATTAGTCGCGTCCGAGACCTAATTGCCCTTCATAATTCCATTAAAGCTCAAGCTACTGGTGTGCTAGATGTGTCAGATATGCTACGAGCCGCGCTAGTTCTTGCAGTGAGCGCGTTGGATTATTACGTGCATGAGGTTGTGACATTAGGAATGTTAGAAATTCATCGAGGACAACGTTCGGAACCAACGCCTTCAGCAAATACTACTCAGTCAGCATTCTCACGTTTTCAAGTGTCGTTGGGTGGTGCTCGTCAAGAGCGATTAGCGGCGATTGATATTGCCTCATGGCTGGAAACTGAAATTGAACAAACTCACGGTTATGCTTTTCTTCAACAATCTTATACGGTTGCAGCCTTAATCCCTGCAATATCAAGTAGCGTTGTGAAGAGGCTGAATAATGCCTCTTGGCTGGAGAATGAGATTAGGGAACGTCTGGGATATCAGAGCTTCCAGCAAGCCGACAAAATTGCTGATGCAATCAGATATATTTCAGACAAAAAGTTGTGGGATGAGGTGGCTAATAAGATAAGCAAACCAGTAAAAGATATTAAGCAACAACTCAATTCGATAGTTGATCGGAGAAATAAGATTGCTCATGAAGCTGATATAGATCCAACTTTTAACATCGGAAATAGATGGAATATTGACGAGGTGCTTGTTGGCAATGCAGTAGACTTTATTGAGCAGATTGTTGAGAGCATTCATCAAGTTCTGTGAATGCAAGGAGAATTGACATGACCCTAGAGCTATATCAGGAAGTTGCTTTAACCCGTGACTTACCAGAATATCAACTCAAAGCAGGAGATATTCTGGTAAGTCATGGGTTAATTTTGTTTCTCATCCTAGTGGTGGTGAAGAGGGCTGTCTGTTGGAAATATTTAATGCTGTTGGTGAGTCTATGACAGTCATAGCCGTCCCAATCTCTACTGTAGAAGTTCTCCGCCCTGATGAAATCTTAACAGTTCGTTCTTTGGTACAAGCAGGTTAATATTCATTCAAATGTGGGGTTTAAGCGTCTTCACTCGCAGCAAAATATTGTGATCATTGTTGAGTGCGCGGATTAAACAACTTAACGCGCGTTAGTGCGATCAATCGCACTAACCCCCTATCAATGACCTCGCGCTGGTCTAAAATCTCCTCAGCCACCAGAAAGGCGATATGTGCGATCGACAAACTCCCCCTATAACCCAGCCAGCAGCAGCAGGGGAAAAACTAGCAGCAAGTCGAAGAAGCCAACTAAAACTGCTGCGGTAAAATCGGAAACTGCAACTGAGAAGACTGTGGCGAAGAAAACAACTGCTAAAAAGACGGCGACAGCGACAAAGTAGAAAACCAAGTGAAATTAGTTTAGTTCTCACTCATCCCAGGAACCCGGTTTCTTAAAGAAACCGGGTTTCTTTATTTGTAAAACACTAGACAACAGGGCAAAAATAGATTTGTACTTCCGTCCTTAAAATTCTCTTCTCTTCTCTTCCTTTGTGTCATAAACGTCTGTGCGGTTCGATCGCCCCTATTTATTTTGAGACATATCAACTCAAACTCTTGTCAAGCCTACCTTTGCAGCTTGCTTTTCACCAGTCGGCTAAATCATCCTATTTACTTATTGACAATTGCTCCTCTCTGTTAAATTGTCAGGGAACCAACATATAAGGTTAAAAATTGTATCATAAGCAACAGAAAGTACCCAATCTTTTATGTAGGGCTCTACAATTGAGAAAAGAAACAAGATTAAGAGGCGCGATCGCAATGGGTATCAATGAAAACTTAGACTGGGAAGAAGCATTTGAGTACCGAGCGGGCTTGACAGTCGAGTTGAAGTCCCAGCCAGGGGTTTTGCATACGATCGCTTACTATGAAGTGATGATGGTACCGCCCATCTGGTTAGAAAATGACCCGCGTCCCCGGTATCCTCACGAACTGCGAGTCGTTTCGCAGCAACCTGCTGTGTCCAATAGTTGCCGGATTTCAGAGTGCCCGGTTTTAGTCGCGTCCTAAGTTTTTTCAGCGGAAAATATCGGCGATGGCATCTAGCAAGCAATCAAACCGATGCAGTGATTTTCGGAATGAGATTGCTGTACTTTACTTTGTGGCGATCGCTTAAGATATAGATGGCGACGAGAGTGCGATCGACTCAAATCAATTCACCTGTTAATGTTTCAACTGGGGAAATAGCCTGATTAATGTTAGCAGCCATTGTTGTTACATCATTCTCTCCCCTACAGACAATAATTCCAGCATCGTCAGGCTGTAACCTGTGCAGTCTGATAAAATAACGGCGATTTTGAGTTAAAACAGCTCGATTTTCACTTACTGCAAAAGCTAACACTTCTTGGTCAGGAATTTTGGGTTATCCTTTCCGGCTTCTTGCACTGTCAGAATATTCTGAATGATAGGGCGCAGCAATTCTATAACCACTCTGGAAAATTGTTCGTCAGCATAAACACGCGCCATTATGTCAATCCTCGTCATTCTCGCGGATAGCTATTTCAATTTCATCAGAAAAAGCTGCCGCATAAGGCCACGCATTTGCTAAATCAGTAGCAGTTAGTGTGGGATAGTTATCTAAGAGTTGAGACTCGTTCATACCCAAGCGGCGAAAACTCGCCAGCACCCAAACAGGAATGCGACTCTTTCTAATACAAGCATCACCGCCACAGACACCGATAGTTTTGTTAATTTATGGTCAGGTGTTAGCTAAATTTTGGGTTAATAATTAGATAATTTGAGCTTTCTTTTTTGGCGTTAAGGCTAGGAGTTGTGCTTCTGATTATTGGATTGTCAGAGAACCTATTTGATTTATGAATTCTGTAGGTATTTGCTATTATACGCAATTCCTTTCTCTCTGCTTTCTTTCTCTGCGCCTCTACCGTTGATTTAAAAAAAGCCGATTCACAAATGAAATAGCATTGCTATATCTTTTTAAATTATTGATAACTCTCTAAATTATAAAAATTGCTCACCCTTTTACCCTGAGCTTAAACGAACATAAAAAACTTTAACCGAAAAGGAATCATACCATTTTAGATTTTAGATTTTAGATTGGGCATGACTGACCACATAAAGCTTTGGATATTGCCTACAGTTGCATTTTTTTTAATAACTGGTATCAGCCCTCTGTCGGGCTCAAGTTAAATTAATTTAGCCTATAAATCCTTATGACTTCTACCTTGAGAAGTATCTTTTTGGGGACTTGCACAACACATCCTACCGGTCGCAACATATAGTAAGGCTCAGTGCGCAGTGCACAGCCTACAAAAACTTTGGTGTAAATCCTATTATGTATTGCTGAATTCCTCGATCCCCGCAAGTAGCCGCCTTTATTGCATCAAAGTCGTGCCATATTTAGCCAGAAATTAACATTGATTTAAACTTTAATTTAGACATAAACGAGCTAGAATTCAATAGTTTCCGTGGAAGACATCGAGTTTAAATACAAAATGTCACAGATAAAAAATTAATATCGATCGCACTTTACAAAACAACCAAAACTCAGGAGGCAATCGCTGATGATGCTAGGAACAACCGAGATCCCGCAATTAAAGCCGCTTTCCGACTCAGAACTACACAAAATGAACGCCTACTGGCGCGCGGCAAACTACCTATCCGTCGGACAAATCTATCTCCTCGACAACCCCCTACTAAAAGAACCCCTCAAAATCGAACACGTCAAACCGAGACTCCTCGGACATTGGGGCACCACTCCAGGCCTCAACTTCATCTACGTCCACCTCAACCGCATCATTAAAGCCCAAGACCTCAACACCATCTACATCGCAGGCCCCGGACACGGCGGGCCGGGCTTGGTCGCCAACACCTATCTCGAAGGAACTTACAGCGAATATTACTCGAACATTTCCCAAGATGAAGAGGGTATCAAGCGGCTGTTCAAACAGTTCTCCTTTCCCGGCGGTATCCCCAGCCACGTAGCCCCGGAAACCCCCGGTTCGATTCACGAAGGCGGCGAACTCGGCTACGCCCTGGTACACGCTTACGGGGCGGCCTTCGATAACCCCGATTTGATTGTGGCGGCCGTTGTCGGCGACGGGGAGGCGGAAACTGGCCCGCTAGCTGCTAGCTGGCACTCTAACAAGTTTCTCAACCCGGTTCGGGACGGGGCCGTGTTGCCGATTCTGCACTTGAACGGCTACAAAATTGCCAATCCAACCCTGTTGGCCCGCATTCCGCGCGAGGAATTGGAAAGTTTGATGGTCGGTTACGGCTACAAACCTTATTGGGTGGAAGGTTCAGACCCGGAAACCGTGCACCAGTTGATGGCTGCAACTCTCGATACAGTCATCGGCGAAATTAAGGCGATTCAGGAAAAAGCCCGGACGGAGGGCTATTCGGGTCGTCCCCAGTGGCCGATGATTGTGATGAAAACTCCCAAAGGCTGGACGGGGCCGAAGGATGTTGACGGGAAGAAAACTGAGGATTATTGGCGATCGCACCAAGTCCCACTTTCGGAAATGGCTTCTAAGCCGGGACACGTCCAACTCCTGGAAGATTGGATGAAAAGCTATAAGCCGGAAGAACTCTTCGACGAAAAGGGCAAGTTAATTCCTGAATTGGCGGAACTCGCACCCAAGGGCGATCGGCGGATGGGGGCAAATCCCCACGCTAACGGCGGCCTGCTGCTGCGAGACTTGAAAATGCCGGAATTTGAAGACTTTGCCGTTGACGTGCAAAAACCGGGCACTGTAATGGCTGAAGCCACCCGCGTCACTGGTCGTTTCCTGCGAGAGGTGGTGAAACTCAATCAGGAAAACGCCAATTTCCGCATTGTCGGGCCTGACGAGACGGCCTCAAACCGCCTCGATCCGGTGTTTGAAGTGACGGACCGGGTGTGGGCGGCGGACATTCTGCCCGAAGACGACCACATCTCCCCCGACGGCCGGGTGATGGAAGTCCTCAGCGAACATATGTGTCAGGGATGGCTGGAAGGCTATTTGCTGACGGGACGCCACGGCTTTTTCTCTTGTTACGAGGCGTTTATTCATATCATCGATTCGATGTTCAACCAACACGCCAAGTGGTTGAAAACTACTAACGACATTCCTTGGCGCAGACCGATCGCCTCTCTGAATTACTTACTAACTTCTCACGTTTGGCGGCAAGACCACAACGGTTTTTCTCACCAAGATCCGGGTTTTATCGACCACGTAATTAACAAGAAAGCGGAAGTTGTGCGGATTTATTTGCCGCCGGATGCGAACACTTTGCTGTCAGTAACGGACCACTGTCTCCGCAGCCGCCACTATGTCAACGTGATTATTGCAGGGAAGCAGCCGGCATTGCAGTATTTGGATATGGATGCTGCGATTAAACACTGTACGGCCGGCATCGGCATTTGGGAGTGGGCCAGCAACGATAAAGGCGGCGAACCGGATGTGGTGATGGCTTGCGCGGGTGATGTTCCGACGCTGGAAACTTTGGCTGCTGTTGACATTCTCCGCCGAGATTATCCCGATTTAAAAGTGCGGGTAGTGAATGTGGTGGATTTGATGACACTTCAGCCTTCTAGCGAACATCCTCACGGTTTGTCTGACAAGGAGTTTGATAGTTTGTTCACGAAAGATAAGCCGGTGATTTTTGCTTTTCATGGCTATCCTTGGCTGATTCACCGATTGGCTTACCGCCGGACAAATCACCCGAATATTCACGTTCGGGGTTACAAGGAAGAGGGAACGACTACGACGCCGTTTGATATGGTGGTGATGAACGATCTCGATCGATTCCATTTAGTTGGAGATGTACTCGATCGCGTTCCAAAACTGAGTTCTGTAGCAGCTTACGGCAAACAAGCTATCCGTGACAAGCTGATCGAGCACACGCAGTATATCACCGAGCACGGCGATGATATGCCGGAAATCCGCGACTGGAAGTGGCCGCACGCGGGCCCGGTTTCCTCGGCGGAACCGCCGCAGGAAACGAAAGATCCGGCGGCGACTGCAGAACAAACTGTGCGATCGGGTGCACCGGGCTAGCGATATTCTGGGTAGGGACACGGCAATGTGGTGTCCGGCACAGGATTGTGGATTAGGGCACGGCAGTGCCGTGTCCCTACGGGATTCCATTTGTATTAGAATAAATCTGCCGTAATGGTCATCTTAGTGGGGCGACGCAGTGAAGTGAGGGGGATGCGCGATCGGACGCTGGCGTTAAACTGGCATAACGTTGATAGAGAATAAGAATGTCTTCTTTCCTGGGTCACAGTCGGTTTGTTAAACCACTTCAACTATTATTTTTACCGAAATTCATTGATTGAGATTGGTGTTCTTGCCCCGTTAGTTTACATTGCTTTCTCAATCAACTCTGACACCAGCACTATCCATACACCAAGAATTAGAATTGGTGGTTTATTACTAATTTCTATCTGTTTTATGGTTTGGGCGTTTAGTCTGAATAGGTAGAATTAAGTAGGTAATGAAAAAAAACGTTTTCAGTCATCTTTAATAGCTAGTTCCCGTGGTTCAATAAATATTGATAGAATTTCTATTGCTGATGATGCTGACGAAGTAGCAATCATTCCTTAAAGGGAATCTTGTAGTAGCTGACTCTACTACTAATAGTACCTCGAAGGAAGTTCTAGTAATTCTCAGGAATACTAGAAGCCTACACTCACAGCAAGCTTGCGTGTAGGTACTTCACACATCCGCTTAACGATTTCCGCACTTCTTTGTGCGCTTTTGAGCGTACATTAATTCATCTGCTAGGGCGTCGGTTCAGTATTAGGAGTTGACAAAAAAGACTGAAAATGATATGTGAATTGAGAAGCCTGTTAAAT
>NZ_JAUBRK010000098.1:0-17753 GCF_036701825.1 Microcoleus sp. MOSTC5
TTTAACAGGCTTCTCAATTCACATATCATTTTCAGTCTTTTTTGTCAACTCCTAATACTGAACCGACGCCCTAGAGCATCAATGGACGCAGCACTTGATTGGGATTGGAGGCGCTGGATCGCCAGCAAAAGTAGAGCATCGATCGGACGGGCAGTTGCATCAACACAATTAATGGAGCAAACACAGAAGCCTGGGCAGATCATCATCCTCAACGGCGTGCCGCGATCCGGTAAGTCAAGCGTTGTCACAGCCATCCAAGAAATGTTTGATGGTCTCTGGATGAATCTGGGTGTTGAGACATTTATGCAGGCTACTCCAGAACGGTATCTGCCCGGAATCGGTCTGCGTCCCGGGGGAGAACTTCAGGACATCGAACTGTTTGTTCCCGTACTGTACCGCGCTATGTACGAGTCCATCGCCGCGCATAGCCGATTGGGTCTGAATGTCGTAGTGGATGTGGGACACCATGACGCCTATGCAATCGGGCGCGCCATCCTCTTCGATTGCGCCAAGCGTTTGAGCGGATTGCCGGTCTTGTTCGCGGGCGTTTGCTGCCCCATCGAGATCGTTATGGAACGCCGACGTAACACGGGCCGAATGCCAGAAAGTTCCGTTGACTCACCCGTACCACCTCCGGTTCGTTTGTGGCAACATGAAGTTCACATTCCGGGAATCTATGACCTGGAAATCGACACCTCGACATCAAGCCCAAGCGAGTGTTCCCAGATGATACGGCAGCACCTCGAATATGGCCCAGCACCGTCGGCATCTGAGCGACTCGCTACCATGACTTCCCAGCAGGATCGAGCGGAACAATAGATTCTTCTTGGCCCAAGTCCGCCCAACAATCCGCTTGCACACCGATCAAATCGGGGTTATTTGTTGGGAGTGAGAAGTTATTGACGGCGGGTGAAGCGAACCGTTAACTGGAGTTTATATGGAAATGCGGATTGAACCTTACGACGCTCATCAACTTGATGCAGTTATTCGTCTTTCGCTTCGAGCATGGGCTCCGGTCTTTGATTCGATTCAGAACGCGATGGACGCTGACGTGTACCGAGAATTCTATCCCGATGATTGGAGTGTGAGCCAGCAAAAAGCTGTCGAGGATGTCTGCGCTGCGGAGGACACAAATGTATGGGTTGCGATCGACGCTGGTTCAACCGTGGGCTTTATAGCCGTGAAACTACACTTGGACTCCCGCATGGGTGAAATCTACATGGTCGCTGTCGATCCAGACTTTCAAGGTCGCGGCATTGGCACCGATCTGACAGAATTCGCTCTCTTATGGATGAAAAATGCTGGGATGTCCGTTGCGATGGTCGAGACCGGAGGCGATCCCGGTCATGAAAGAGCCCGTCGCACCTATGAAAAGGTGGGCTTCGGGCTGTTACCGATCGCTAGATACTTTAAGAAGCTCTAGATACGCAGGGGTTGAAAACGATCGGCGCGATCGCGATCGTCATTGATGTGTAAAAAGCGATCGATCGTCCCCGTTGGGAATGCAAAAAAATGAATTATCTCCATATTGAGTTGATACATCAATTATTCTCAGAATCAGACAATATCGATATGCCCCTATGGCTGCAAGGCGGATGGGCTATAGATGCAAAATTAAATCGGGTAACACGCGAACATGAAGATATTGATATTGCCTACCCCGCGGATCGAAGCGCAGACTTTCTTTCATTGCTGCACTCTCTCGACTGCGCTATCACTGAACGAACCTCCTATGGTTTTCTAGCTGATAAGCATGGCGTTCTCCTAGATTGCGAACCGTGCATTCGCATGGGAGACCGCTACGAGTTAGAGGGACTACCCCCAGGAACCTGCCCATTGGAACCAACTGGAAGTCTTGGCGGCAAGCGGCTCCGCTGCACAAGCTGGGAAGCAATTCTCTGGGATTATTTCTACTACATAGAGGAGGTTCCACAAAGCGAATGGCGTCCAAAAGACTTTCCTAGTTTTGCTCTAGCAAAAGAGTCATTCGGCGAAACCGCGACACAAAACTTACACGAGCAATTCAAACGTCAGTATGCGGTTTAGTTGTAATCTTATCTGTGGGTGTTCGAGATTAGACAATTTCCGGGTTGTTTAAGGTAGGTTTCATACACACCGAACGTTTGAAAATGGTTGGTTGAGTCTTATTAGTTGCAGCCGCTCAAGCGCACCGTTAGTCAGCTTTGGCAGGTTCGCTTTTTTCATGGCAATCCCTATTGCGGCTGGCTATATTGACTGCGAAATCAAATCCGAATCCTTTTTGTCCTTTGAGCGATCGACTGAAAAATCTTCATAGTACGATCGCTCAGTATTCACATCCCACAAATCGTGCTTTTCGCCGAGAATATTTCTAACAGCCAGGATTCCTGTCAGCATGGAATGGTCTTGGTTGTTGTATCGGTGCATACCGTTTCGCCCGATCGTCTGCAAATTCTCCATTCCCTTGAAAAATTTTTCAAGTACCTGCAAGTGTCCTCGATATTCGGCATCGTACACTGGATAAGCCTTCGGTTGCCGTATGACAACTCCATCTTCAACCTCGGCAGTTGTTGCTAAACCCAAGCCAACCAACTCGCGAGTTGCTAATTCGACAAGTTCAGCGTCCGACATTTCCCAAATCTCGTCCCCTACGCTACAGAAATATTCCATTCCCAAACAACTTTTGCTGGCGTCGGGAACTAAAGCGGCGCTCCAATTCTTAAAGTTTTGAATTCGTCCCACTTTGACTTCGGGGGAGTGAATGTAAATCCAGTTGTCAGGAAACAAATCCTTGCGATCGACAATCAGCGATACAATCAAAAAATCTCGATACTTGAGCGATCTCGCGGCGTGCAACACCTCTTCTGGCGGCTGCGGTTTCAGTCTGGCTACGAGTGCAGATATTGGCATACTCGTAATAAAATTATCCGCCGAATATTGAACTAATTCTCCGTTCTGTTCAGCAGTGATACTTTTAATTTTATTCCCTTCACGTTCAAAGCTAATCACTTTAGTATCTAGATAAACTTTGCCGTCTTTATTTTCCACAGCTTCCGCGAACTTTTCCCACATCATCCCCGGCCCCAAAGCCGGATAGTCAAACTCTTTGATTAATGTTTTAGTGTCGTTGCTGCCAAACAAAGCATTAATAATTGCTGTCGTCAGGGACAATCCTTTAATACGCTGCGCCGCCCAATCTGCTTGAATTTCCGAACAGGGAATTCCCCAAACTTTTTCAGTGTAAGTCTTAAAAAATGTTTTGTACAAGCGTTCCCCAAAACGATTTATCACCCACTGTTCAAAAGTTTTTTCTTCCCGAAGAGGCCAAATTCTTACTTTGAGATAGCTCAACATAATCAGCGTACTCTCAATTATGCCCAAATTAAAGAGAGTATTGAAGGCACTGATCGGATAGTTAAAAAATTTACCTCGATAAAAAATTCGCGACAATCGCGGCACTTTAATAAACTGATTTCCCAGTACCTCTTGCCACAACTGTTGCACGGCTTCAACTTTAGTATAAAAGCGGTGGCCGCCAATGTCGAAACGATAGCCTTTGTAGGTTTCTGTGCGAGCTATTCCCCCAACTTTATCACCTTTTTCTAGTACAACAGGGATAATGCCTTGCTTGACTAGCTCGTAGGCAGCAGTCAAACCCGCAGGGCCTGCACCGACGATCGCAACAGGATAATGTTTCACTAAGCCTACCTCCAGCTTTTGAATCGAACTATACAGTTATTTATAACTTGTCACAGTCATAGATGCACCCGTGAATACCCTGAGAAACTATCGAGCGGCCTGATGTTGAAGGATGATTTGACTGATTTATTGAGCGGATACTGGCAAGCTAACTTTGCCAGTCAAGGGCTTTTTTTGGTATAAGTGGCGACAAGTGCCGATCGCAAAGGCCAGTCCGCTATAAAAATAGAAAAGCCAGTGCCACGGAATTGTTTTCAGGGCAAATACGATACCGTGTTTGCGGTGAAAAAATTGGTAAAGCGGTGCATTAATTGCTACCAGTGGTATTGCCAGCAAGCCAGCCAGTAGCAGAAAGCTCAGCGACCAGCACGTCCCCAAAACTGCCAGCAGCACTGCATAAGTTAAAATCACGCTGATCCGGTTTGAAACTTGCAAGTTGAGGTCGTTATTCAATTTGCGATCGCGCCAAATCAGTTCTGTCCAAGGCAGCGCTCGGTAGAAAAAGTCAGCTTTCACCATCCCCATCGGTTTCCAGCGCTTTAAATGCTTCACCTGCAATGTTTTGCACAGCCGAATATTATAACCTGCTTGTTTCAAACGGTAGCCGAGCTCAATATCTTCGATCGAAGCTTGGCGGTAACTCTCATTAAAACCACCCATCTGCAAAAAAATTTCCCGGCGAATCACTCCGCAAGCTCCCCAAAAAGTCGAAGCTTCTTCGTTACCTGTTTGGTGTACGTAGTGGTGCAGCAAGTTCCTGTACTGCGATAGAAAATCAGGATCTCCAGGATCATCGTCGTAAGATCCGATGAAAGCAGCTAAGTAGGGATTATTTTTGAACACCGATATCGCATAGCCCACAGCTTCTGGACAAACAGCGACATCAGCATCCACAAAAAACAGAATATCTCCCTTGGCAGCTTGGGCCCCCAAATTTCGGGCTCGGGCTGGGCCCCCGCACTCAGGAATTCTGATTAATTTGGCGCCGAATTCCTTGGCTAGAAGCCAGGAACCGTCGCTTTCGCCATCTGCTACTACAATAATCTCGATCGGTCTCGGCTCAGCTTGAGCCAGTTTTGACAAACAGGTGCGGAAGTAAGCGCCCCCGTTGTGGACTGGGATAATGACGGATACAGTGGGTTCGGCAGTAGAAATCATCACCTAAATTGTTTAAATTGCAGGGGCAAAAATTTGATTGAATTTTATTGGTGCTACTTTACGAAGGGTAAAATCAGCTCTAGTTTTTTATTTATAACTCGATTTCTGTTTATATTCAAGTAGATTTTTTTCTGGCATTCTTGACTGCATTTTTCCGATTCACACCTGTATTCTACGCCACATCTTCCTGAAACTGACCTGATGCAGACAACAGCTTTATTAAATCTTTAAATATGTCATTGTTTTTGTAAAGCTTACAAAAAGCCCCAGCAGTGTTTTTGTGCTGCTGTATTGCACCGCACAAAATTTTGATTTGGTCAATAGGCACACCACCGTATAAAATCCAACAGACTTTCTACGGAAACCCGCTGGCTGTCAGGACTTGCCCGGTACAGTTTTTTTTACAGACCTCATCCGCCAGTGACTCCTCTACCCAGTCTGTACCGCGAGTGCGGTGTCGATGCACATTTTAGGATTTTTGGCAATATATATAATATACCTCTTGAATTTTCTGACGGTGTACGATCGAGCTTTCGTAATTTGTTAACATACCCTTAGCTAGCTCCCTTTGAGCCAAAACTTTTACATCAACAAGTTTTTATATTATAAAAACACCTCCCAAAACACTTTAAATCAGCATTAGTTTCAGTCATCATACCAGCTTTAAACGCTGAAACTTTTATTGCTAAAATAAATATGTTGGATATAAAACTTATCAAAACATAGAAATTTTAGTAGTTGACGACTGCTCTACAGATACAATATCCGAAATCGTCAAATCTTTTGCTCAAAAAGATAGCAGATTCAGCTTATTGCAGCAGTCAAATGCTGGCGTCGCCGCTCGCAACCTAGCAATTGAAAAATCAAAAGGCGAATATATTGCTCCCATCAATGCCAACGATATTTGGTATCCGCAAAACTTATAAAAACAAGTGAAGTGCCTGACTTTCTCAGCACCATCTATCGGAGTTATTTATTCCTGGTCAGTTGATATATATAAAGAAAAAAGACTTGCTCACAGGTGTATTTTACAACTCCACCATCAAATAAGAAGTTTATACAACATTAGTTTATAAATATTTTATAGGCAATGCCAGCTCATATCTAATCCGTCGCGTTTGTTTTGCAAAAGTCGGCGGTTACAACTGCAAACTTAAACTAGAAAACGCTCAAGGCTGCGAAGAATGGGAACTTCACCTCCGCATAGTCTAACATTATCAATTTAAAGTAGTGCCAAAATATTTAGTTGGCTACCGACTGATTACCAGCAGTATGTCTAGCAACTATACAGCAATAGCAAAATCTCACTCTTTAATTATGGCAGATAGCCGGCAGCAACATCCCGAAATTCCCAGCAGCATTTATCGCTGGTCTAGCAGCAATTTTTACATTTACTTGGCTGTCAAAAGCAACGGCAGCGGCCTTCATTGGAATACATGATCTTGGCTGTATCGAGCTTTCAAAGGAGATTTATTTATTAATGGGGCTTTTGCTCACAATTTGTATCTGCTGTCAAGAGAAAGTATATTAAAAATAATAGTTATAGCCCCAACTGAATCAGGGTTAGAGTTAAAACAAGGATCAGAATCGAGTGAAGGGACGACACTTGCTAGGATTGAGACGCGAACGAAAGTTCACACAGTACTGCCGTCGCAGGTGTATGAAAGAATACGGTTCAATAGTTTAGCAAATCGAAAATCTAAATAAACCCAATATTGAAAAACCCGGTTTTTTGAATAAACCGGGTTTTTGAGAAAGCTAGATGGCGTTTAATTCTGCCTGGTTGCTCAATCGACCATCAGGAAAGAGGGTTAAATAAAAAATCTAAATTTTCTATTCTTCCTTCTTCCTTCTTCCTTCTTCCGTCTACTTAATCTGCTTCGTCAAACCTATCCACACTTATCTTTCTTCGGGCTAGGCTTAGATAAGATAAGTGATATTTACTTTCCTACGCTATTGGGCCGACGGCTAACCCCAACGTAAGTAGGCAATCCCCCTTAAGCCAAAGGTTATTGAGTAAGGATGACACTGCCTGTCATCTATAGTCTACTTACCTAAAGTAAATAAGTATAGGTAAGTTTAGATAACTGTTTGCCACTTAAGTATTGCTCTCTAAGCGTGCGAAGCTGTAGTAGTTTGAGCTTTTGGCTGCTGGCCGTCGGGCGCCAGGGATTCCCCTTCAATAAACGATCGCAACATCCAAGCCATTTGTTCGTGCTGTTCCATCAAACCCGTCAAAAAGTCTGCGGTTCCGTCATCCTTAAACTCTTCACCGCACTGTTCGACGTGTTGGCGGAGATTGCGAATAATCAGTTCGTGGTCGTCAACTAAACGCGATACCATTTCCGTAGCCAAAGGCAAATCGCCGATATGTTCTTTAATCGAGCCATACTTCAGAAAACCCTCAGCAGTACCAATTGGATAGCCACCTAAAGTTCTCACCCGTTCTGCCATAGCATCGATATTTAGTGTTAACGCCTGATAGTGTTCTTCCCACAACTGGTGGAGCGATCTAAACTGCGGGCCCACTACATCCCAGTGATACTTTTTGGTTTTGATTAACAGCAGATAAGCATCTGCCAGGTCGTGATTCAATAGTTCGATAACGCCTGCACGCTGATCGTCAGATAGACCTATGTTTAACTTACGCATTGAAATTGTCCCTTCAACTCTAACTTTACATTTATTAAAACAAATTTCGCCAGCCACTTACATCAACCCAGAGGACGATCGAAGACGATCGAACTTTAGTAAAATATCTGCATTTCAGGTTAAAGTAATCGCAATATAGATACCCTTAGATAGATGCAAGAAAACTTATTGTTCTGGCTCGCCTTTGTTTGGCGAACACAGCGATTGGGCTGCAGGTGAGCCCCCGCTCAATCCCGCTATACAAAAAGCCTGCACTCTGATTGCCAGTAAAAACCAAGGAATTTATGCCCAAGTTAACCAACATCCCACACACTTAATTGTGCGGGCTGCTTTAAATGACGGCATCAGGGACTTGCAATTAAATATAACCCCAGTTATCCTAGAAGGCTAGGAAACGGATTTTCTGACCTGAGCGGTGGTTCCGACCTATGTGATTGGGATGCTAGAAATGATATTGAGTGAAACCGTTAAATCGATGTTCAAGGATGCTGCCAAAAAACTGACGGCCGATCGCCGTCGAGACTTTATGGCAAAAGTAATGGAAGACTACTTTAATGGTTCAGCCCGGAAAGTAGAAAGATTTCTAGGATGGAAGCCTTGATAGTGTTCAACTCGGCTTACATGAACCAAGATAACCTTCGGTTTCTTAAATCCTGAACTTCTTGGCAAGGATATTGACTTAAAAAGTGATGTAAGGATTGTTCATTTGCTAATCTTACCACTTTGGCACTCGCTGCTAGAGCTTTAGGCGGTATTGAGGAGAGCCTCCCTAGATCTAGAGGCTTAAATTCCTCAAAACTTCTAACATCTGAAAACAAATTTCTATAATAACCGCAATATTCATCGATACAATTAAGGGTAGGTGAAGCAGCAGGGTCTTTATCCATCTACGGCAATTGGGTTTGAGCAATAATTTTTCTTGATTATACTCTTCAGACAGTGACAGAAGAGCGATAAGCCGAATCAGGGAGATGTAGATCAGGGCCTGTGAGCAAGCCGATAATCGCCGATCGTCCTTGCTCAACCGTCGATACCAATTGAGCCAACCAAAAGTTTTTTCAACCACCTATCTTTTTTTCAGTAAAACAAAGCCTTGGGTCTGTTGGAGTCGTAAAACCACCTGAATAATCCATCCCAAGCTATCCATCACCACTTGAGAAACCGTTGGCCGCTGTCACCTCGATCGACCCAGATCAAATACAGCCGTGAAACCCTTTGTCCCATCTGGTAGACCGAAAGAAAGAACCTGTTTGCTCGCTTCACGTTCAGTAACACTTGCTGCTGTGACCACCACGCCACTAAGCCGAAAGTATCAACGGCAGTGTGGCGTTTTCGCCCCTTGCTGCATGAAGGCTTTGTCAAACCCGACCCCTCTGATGAACCATCGTTGCAGTGGCAACTGTTGAAACCAGGTTTTTGGCGCATGGCGCGTCCAGGACAGATTAAAAAAGCAGTCCTCAGTGTTTGCCCAAAGGAGGAGATCGAGGGCATTGCAGTTTGTCCTATCTGGGGAATACAGGGTAAAGTAGCGGTAGGAAAGATTTATCCATACTTTTACTAACTGTGCTACTTTCATTGTTAGCTGTAAACCATCATGCGGGAAATCTGCCAGAGCGTGGAAACCATATTTCAACTGCTGTTAGACGAACTTAAAAAGTCCACTCGCGCGTCTGAGCAGAACTGCCAAGATGTAGCAGGGCGACTCGCAGCAGAAGTCAACAGGATATGCACTGAAAGCCAGCGGATTCAAGCCTCCGGAGATATAGAAGGTTCAGCCCAGAGCCTCGCTCAGCACCGCTTGCAACAATGCCTCCACTATTACAATTTAGGCTCCGGGCCCGGGCGAGTAGAATTGCACAGTACCCTCAGCGCGATCGTCTATCGCTACATCACTCCTCCGCAGGTGCAGTCTAGCTATCAGGCGCGAGTAGAACTGATCAAAGATTTTTTGCAAGGATTTTATCTCGAAGCTTTAAAGGCATTCCGGCGCGAAACCCAACTACCACTCACCTACAGTCCCCGCACTCGCTTAGAACTAGCAGAGTACATGGCTTTTGTAGAGCGCTTCGGCAAGCGGCGCATTCCTTTACCTCGGAACCGCAGCCAGCAACTAATTATTTTACGGGCCCAAACCTTTTCCCAGCAGCAGCCCAAAGAAACCTCCGTAGATATGGAACAAGCCGCCGACGGAGGGGCTTCTGATTCCGACCAAACTTGGAACGACACCTCGGTGCACTCGGTGCGGGAAGCGATGGCCGGACAGGGTTCGGCGGCAATTCGTCCCCTAGGCGACGAGTCAGAATCTCTGCGGCAAAACGTGATTGACGAATTAGTGGCTTACTTGAAAGAGCGCAACCAACAAGACTGCGCCGATTACTTCGTGCTGCGCTTGCAAGACTTGCCAACTAATGAAATAGAGTCGCTTCTGGGCATAACTCCCCGCCAAAGAGACTATTTGCAGCAGCGCTTCAAGTACCATTTGCTCAGGTTCGCCATGTCGCACCGCTGGGAACTCGTTCACCAGTGGCTGGAAGCAGACTTAGACCGCAATCTGGGTTTGCTGCCTTCTCAGTGGCAGGATTTTGGCGAGCAAATTGGCCCAGAGGGACAGCGTTTGCTAAAGTTGAAGCAACAAGGTCTGTCAGAGTCAGCGATCGCGCAAACCCTCGGCAGCACGGTAGCCCAGGTACAGAAACGGTGGTTTAAATTGCTGGAACTTGCCTGGGAATTGCGAAATCGTTCAGATTCCGGAGAAGGGGCATCTAGTGATGAATAACGAAACGAACAGGGATGCAGAGGCTTTCGAGCGCCATTTTTTAGACTGGATATTGCAGGCGCCAATCGCGAATGTCTCTAGCGAAGATGAGGAAAACCTCAATCCGCCCCCTCGCTCACAAGAGTGGGGCGATACAGAAGAGAATTCCGGGGTGGAATACTGGGAATGGGACGAACCAGACCCGCTTGACTATCAAGTGGGGGCGCACAACAATGCACCCGCACAACCGCTGACAATTGGAGAAATACCGACCGTGCAAGACCGTTTTCAGACCTTGTTAAAACAAAGGCTTAGAGCCGAAATTGAATCCAACCCGCCGCTGTTCCCCTGGGAAACAGAATTCAAAAGCTACGACCACGATTACCCAGACGATGTAGCCCCGCAATGGGTTCCCCCCCTACACCTCTGGACTCCCCAACTACAAAATATCAGGTGGGGCCGCCTGCCAATTCCGATCGCCCAAGGGGTTTTTGCTCAACTGCTAGAACCTTGTCAGGAACTGGTAATGTCGTCGCTGCGGCAAGGCTCGAAGTTAGTTCGCGCTGTAGATAGCTTGTTTCCGGGCCAGTCTCAGGAACTCAACGAATTAGCTGGTTTAGTGCTCAGAGGTTCTTTGCGGGGACTTCTAGATTTAGAAGATTTCCCGAATTACGAAGCGGCGAGTACCGATCAAAAAATGGTGCTGTCGCTGTTGGCCGCCAAGGAAATCATTGAGTCTCTAACTTTGGATTGTCCTGTGAATCAGCCGCCGATTTCGCGGGAGTGGCTGACTGGTTTGGGTTCGCTGACTCTGGAGGCTCAATACCTGTCGAACCCCAACAGAGAACAGCCAATGCCGTGTTTAAGAGTTGAGTGCCAATTTCCGGGGGCAGGAAGTTTGGAACTCAAGGGAGGAGATGCCGAAGCAACAGCACATCGTCCGAATTCCGGGCATTTAAGTGTGGAGTTGTTTGACCCACAACCTGACAAGACTTATGCCCTAGAAGTTCGATTCCAAAACTTCGAGACCAGACCTTTGATGTTTGCTGTTCGTCCAATTTTGGCAGGACAAGATAGCAACTAGAAAGGTATAATTAGAGTAAAGAATTTAGGTTTTTACTCTGTGGTTTGACCTCACACAAAAACAGATGCAATCCCTCGACTTCTGTCGTGGAAAGCAAAAAAAATTAGATATTAGTTAAAACTCAGATTTATCTGTGAAGTTAATCTGTGGATTCAATCTAAAATCTAATGACAGAAAAATAAGATTTAGATATTAGTTAAAACCCAGATTTATCTGTGGATTCAATCTAAAATCTAAAATCTAATGACAGGGAAATAAGATTTAGATATTAGGTAAAACCAGATTTATCTGTGGATTCAATCTAAAATCTAAAATCTAAAATCTAAAATAGTTGGATGGGTGCACATGACAACTGATAACCTGCGAAATATACCTATTCTGGGTAAGCTGTGGGAGCAGATAGAGGCTATGCCTCCGCCGGTGATTGAGGATTCTTTACTGCTGCGAATCCTAGTTCAGTTGTTGGTAATTGTGGGAATTGTAGCTACTGACGTTGCTGCTGAAGAAGCCCTGAACCTGTGGGCTGTGCCTGTTAGTATTGTGGGAGCAACTTGGAGTTGGTACCGCCGCCGCGATCGCAATGTAGCTGCTAAGTTCTGCATAGCTATTGGAATGCTGGTGGCGCTGTTCGCTTTTTTTAGCCGCTTGGTGGGAGAATTGAATGATACGCGGTTAGTTTTGGCGCAACTGTTAATCCAACTTCAAGTGCTGCACAGTTTCGATTTGCCCCGCCGCAAGGATTTAGGGTATTCGATGGTAATCGGGCTAATTTTGTTAGGGGTAGCAGCGACTCTCAGCCAAACCTTGACTTTTGGGCCGCTGTTGTTGATGTTTTTGGCTTTAGCGCTTCCGACTTTGGTTTTGGATTATCGATCGCGCTTGGGATTTTTGAAGCCAGAAGCCATTGGCGAAAAAGCACAAGGTAAAGGGAAAAATGAAAGCCTGTCGCTATTTGCTGCTACTTTATCCCCAAAGTATTTTGGTTGGCTGCTGCTGATAACTGTCGGGTTGGGGCTGACTATTTTTGCGTTTTTGCCACGCCTCCCTGGCTATCAGTTGCGGACTTTTCCGGTGAGTGCTCCTATTCAATATCAGGGGGAGTTTGACTCGCGCAGCATTCTGAATCCGGGGTATGTCAGAGGGGGAAATCAAAAAGGAACTGGCGGAGGAAGGGGGAGAAACCCTGACAAAGGGCCAGGAGAGGTAGACTCTACTTTTTATTACGGTTTCAACCAGCGCATCAATCAAAATTTGCGGGGGGAAATGAAACCTGAAGTGGTGATGCGGGTGCGATCGCAGGCGGCGGGTTTTTGGCGAGTATTAGGCTTTGACAAATACACCGGTCAGGGTTGGGAAATTTCTCGCAACGAACAAGCTGAAAAGGTTAATAGACCTAGGTGGTCTTATCAATTTTATCTGAATCCTTTTCCCAATGCGCCTCGCACTCAAGAGGTGATTCAAAGTTATACTATTGTTGCTCAGTTGCCGAATTTGATTCCGGCTTTAAACAAGCCGAAGGAACTTTATTTTCCGACGACCGAGGTGGCGGTTGATGCGGAGGGGGGTTTGCGCTCGCCTTTGGAATTGGGAGAGGGTGTGACTTATACGGTGATTTCTAATGTGCCTTTTCGCGATCGAGCTTTGTTGGGTAAAACTGGTACTAATTACCCGAAAAATATTCGCAAGTTCTATTTGGATGTGCCGCCGGAAATTGCCGCAAAGGTGCGGGCAAAAACTGAGGAAATATTGCTAGCAAGGACGAGAGTAGCTAAGTCTGATAGAGCGATCGATTCTCCTTACGAAAAAGCTTTGTATTTGGCTCAATATTTGAAGCAAAATCCGAATTACAAAATAGAAAAAGCCTTGCCTTACTTAGAAGAAGGTGAAGATTTAGTCAATGGTTTTCTGTTTGGCTACAAAAACACCCAGGCCGGCAAAAAAGTTACAGGCGGATATCCAGACCACTTTTCGACGGTACTGACAATTATGCTGAGGTCGATCGGGATTCCGGCGCGGCTGGCGGGCGGCTTCGATACCGGGGAATTCAATCCGTTTACTGGTTACTATGTTGTGAAAAATACCGACGCTTTTTTGATGACCGAGGTATATTTTCCCACTCACGGCTGGTTTGGTTTTAACCCGATTCCCGGTTATCCGCTGATGCCGGCTTCGGTGGAAGACAACCAGACTTTTAGTGCGCTGGAATCGTTTTGGAAGTGGATCGCGGGTTGGCTACCGACTCCTGTCAGAAGCGGGCTGGATTCAATTATAGGTTTTCTAATTGGCTGGATAAGTTTGATTGTGGGCTGGTTTCTGGGACAGTTTGCTAAGGGTTGGGTGGGGTTATTTACTGGTTTGATTGCTGCGATCGGCTTTGGCTTTATTGGCTGGTTAATTTGGCAAGTGTGGCGCAAGTGGCGCCACCGCCGCTGGCTGGCGAAGTTGCCGCCGGTGGAGGGGGTTTATCAGGAAATGCTTAAGGATTTGGCGAGTAGGGGTTTTGCTAAGCAGAAAGCTCAAACGCCTTTGGAATATGCTGAGGCAATGCGCGGGAATCATGCAACTGATGAAGCTGAGGTGATTGATGAAGTTTCGCAAGCTTACGTGCGGTGGAAGTATGGCGGCGAAGCGGGTAATTTGAACCAGTTGCGGCGGTTGGTGGAAAATTTGAGGCGATCGCACTTGAAGAAACTCAAAAAGTTAAGATAAAAATCGGCGATTGAAATCGTTTCTAGACAAATAGGAGTTACGGAGAAAAACCTTCATAACCGGTTTTTTTGCCCCGTTAAAGGGCTGTAACGCCTCTTCTGGGCAAAAACTCGGTTTCTGGGCTCCCATGCGTAATATCAAATCCGGTGGCATCGGAATTTATATTACCCACAGTCAGGACACCGCGCCAGACCGTTTCCCGAAAATTAATCGGGCGATGGTTACATCTCTCATCGAGGGCGATCGATTATTTTCGGGTAGGGAAACGGCATTGCCGTGTCCAGAGTTGCTAAAGAAGTTGGGTATCGAAGTATTCTGTTTTTTTATTTACTGTACCCATAGAATCGGGAGTTCGACACCAGCCTTTTGAGCTAAATCGGTGATATTGTTGGTAAAATCTGTCATGTTTGCTATCGGAGTAGCAATACTCGCCGCGATCGCTAAAATAGCACCCAATTTTTTTGCAATCAGTTTCAGATTGCGCTTTTCTTCGGGTTTCTTTAGTTGTTCTTCCACGTTGCCAATTTCGATCAACACTTCTTCGCGATCGTCTTCGGGGAATTGTGCCGCGGTTTCACGCATCGATGAAATCAGTTGCAGAAGTTCGGCGGTATTGGCGTTATTGTTTTGAATAAAGTCAGAGGCTGTTTGTTGGGCGCTGTCTGTTACTTCCTTTGCGAAGTTGCCGATTTGTGCGCTGCTTTTAAAGTGGTTGGTTTGGGAAGAATCTTGATTCATTTTATTTCCTAAGTCAAAATTGAAGTTGTTTACAGTTTGCTGAGATGTAGAATAATCTACCGCAGGCGATCGATCGATTCCAGGGACTTTCTCTGGGGAATAGTCGGGAAAATCCTCGATTAAGCCCCGCACCTGGACATCTTTATATGGCGGTTCTCCACATTCCACTGTGTACTTGCCATTTGCCAAACGGCGGCGCAAATCATCAAAGGCATAGGAAGAGGGATTTTGGCTACCTTTGCATTCGGAACAATTGCAGGGAATTAATTCTTGGTATTTGAGGCGCTTATCGTAAGTATCATGAATTTCGCGGAGTTTGTCACGAATGCTATTTAGGAGATACTTTTTCTGGGTTCCAGATACGCGGATGCGGATTTCTCGTTGATGATAATTCTCGATGACTTCGGCTTTGGCGTAGTTGTCGGCGAGGAGAACGCCGTCACGCCAGACAATATCCTCTCTAGCAGCACCTGAAGAGGGAGCGATATTCGGGCGGCAAATCAAGCGGTGCATCTCTACAATCAGCCTGGTGATGATGCCTTTGGGCATAAACTCATATTTGTAGCGCACTATCAGGTTGTCGGTGTCGTCCCAGTCGTACTCTGGTGCTTCGAGGGGGAGGCGTTGCGGGGCGATGTAGTGTCCCCGTTGGCCAGGGATTGGGTAGCAAATTTTGAAGTTTTCCATTAGCTGAAGTAGCTCATCGTGGAGGTCGTCGTATTCGTCGTCGCACCAGATTTCTTTGAGGTTTTCGTCGGTGAAGTATCCACACTTGGCGATGACTTGTTCGTTATCGGTGACTTTGTAGACGGCGTTGGTTGCCCATTCGGGACGCAGGATGACCCAGTTGAGGAGGATAGATTTTTTTTTGTCAGCATTTGTTTGGAAGTGGAGGATAATACCCAAGTCGTGCAAATACTTGCTCAGACTCAGCATGGCCTGTTTGTCGGATTTGTCGAAGCCTTGGTTAGCGCAGATGTCGTAGAACTCAGAGACTTCGATGTGGGTTTTGCGTTGGGCGTAGTTTTCCAGGACGTGGCGGACTTTTGCCCAGTGTTTGGGGATGGGCGTACTGATGTGATCGAGGGTGGTGATGCGGTTTTGTAGGGCGCGCTGGAGGGTTTCGAGTCCGCGATTGTCGGCGAGGTTGGTAGTGAGGGGTTTTTCTATTAGGTTGTCAAAGTCATGGCGCAGTTGGGAAACGTTGATTTCGCAGCGGCGGTCTTGTTTTTCGTTCTGGACGAGGAAGACGGGACTGCTGTTGCTGAGGAGTTCGATGATGTTCAACCAGTAGCAGAGGTTGGGGTTTTCGCGGCGGTTATCGACGAGGAGGATATAGAGGGAACGTTCCGTGAGGAAAAATTGGTGCGTGGCGTGGTAGATTTCCTGTCCGCCAAAGTCCCAGATGTGGACGCGGAAAGGTTTGCCGTTGGCTTGTGGGAATTCCCAGCGGATGACATCGATGCCTTCGGTGCTGGGTTCTTGTTCTTTGAGTTCGTAGTCGGGGTTGAGGAGTTTGTTTGCTAGGGTGGTTTTTCCCGATTCGCCTTCGCCGACAATCAAAAGTTTGGCTTCGTAGAGTTCTTCGGTATCGTTGGGGTTGCGGGTTTGCAAGTAGAAGTCGAGAATGGTACGCAAATCGCCTGGTTCGTGGTAGTTTTCGCCTTGGAGGATTTCGGGAGGAATCGGGAGCGGATTTGCCCGCAAGTCGAGTTTTTCCAGCTTTTCCATGCCACGAATCGCCTCTGGGATGGAGGTAATCTGATTGCCACCGAGAGAAAGCTGTGTCAGATTCGACAGTTGCCCGAGCGCTTCTGGGATGGAGGTAATCTGATTGTTATGGAGGTCAAGCCGTTTCAGATTCGACAGTTGCCCGAGCGCTTCTGGGATGGAGGTAATCTGATTGTTATGGAGGTAAAGCCGTTTTAGATTCGACAGTTGCCCGAGCGCTTCGGGGATGGAGGTAATCTGATTGCTACCGAGAGAAAGCTGTGCCAGATTCGACAGTTGCCCGAGCGCTTCGGGGATGGAGGTAATCTGATTTCTACCGAGAGAAAGCTGTGTCAGATTCGACAGTTGCCCGAGCGCATCTGGGATGGAGGTAATCTGATTGCTATGGAGGTAAAGCTGTCTCAGATTCGACAGTTGCCCGAGCGCTTCTGGGATGGAGGTAATCTGATTTCTATCGAGAGAAAACTGTGTCAGATTCGACAGTTGCCTGAGCGCTTCTGGGATGGAGGTAATCTGATTGCTACCGAGAGAAAGCTGTGTCAGATTCGATAGTTGCCTGAGCGCTTCTGGGATGGAGGTAATCTGATTGCTACCGAGAGAAAGCTGTGTCAGATTCGACAGTTGCCCGAGCGCATCTGGGATGGAGGTAATTTGATTGTGACTCAGGTCAAGCAGTGTCAGATTTGACTGTTGAGCGATCGCTTCTGGGATAGCTGTAATCTGATTCCTACTGAGGTTAAGTATTTTTAAGTTGGTTAATTGAAGAACAGCATCAGGAAACTCAGTTAACTTATTCCCAACCCATTCTCTTTGCTCTTTATCCCACTTCGCCAACAGCAAAGTCTCAAGCTGCGTGCACTTGCCAATTTCCGGCGGCAATTCCTCCAAGTCCAGCCCCGACAAATCCAGTTCCGTCAATTTTTCCTCGGCTGCCCGGTGAATTCGCCACACTGCTTCCTCTCGCGTCATGCCCTTTGTCTCTCGCTAGGATTCAGTTTATTGTGACAGGAATTTTTGTTGGGTGGGGAAAGCCAGCAGCAATCAGGACACCGCAGGAATCAGGACACGGCGCGGTGCCGTTTCCCTACAATTACTCGGGCGATGATTATATCCGAGGGAGGGCGATGTCGATTATTTTGGGGTAGGGAAACGGCATTGCCCTGTCCAGAGTTGCCTAGGGCGTCGGTTCAGTATTAGGAGTTGACAAAAAAAGGAATTTATGAAATTAGCCAGTGCATGAGTTCGAGT